>NZ_JBPEHH010000214.1:0-3252 GCF_054177595.1 Haladaptatus ordinarius
TAGCCTCATTACGCACCAATCCGGACAGCGGCTGAATCAGGCGACTGATTCAGTCGCCTCATTCTGACTACTACGTGTCAGCAACTGGTCTCTTGAGCCAGAGTGGACAACTAGCGACTGTAGGGATGGTCTATTTGACTGAACTCTTAAAAGAGGTCTTGAATCAGAGACCGTGAACGATTCGTACACCGCGAGGCGCACTCCATGTATCAATAACTATTATCGAATCGCTACGATTTGGATGCAATGAGCTTTTCCGCCTCCGGAGTCGCTCGAATACGAACTGTTTCGTCACGATAGACGTACGCATCGAGGGTTGAGGCGAGATAGCGGTGGACTTCCTTGCCAGAGTCGAGGTTCCACCGAGATGCTAATTCCCCATTACTCGTTGGTTGCATTGTGATGCAGTGTTGAACGCAAGACGGGAGCAGTATCGGTATTATGATATGCAGTTTTCCACCGGTAGCTACTCTTTCTCGGCAGATTCTCAGAGCAGACGATTCGATTTCAGCCGACTTGCTCGGTGATCAAAACATCAGTTTCACAAGATACCGTGTGAAGTATGAGTTGGACGATGGCGATGCCTCTCCCGGATACGTCCGGAGAAGGGGAGCAGGCGGCGCAACTCCTGCATCGGAAATTCACCGTCCCACTTGCTAAACGACGTGTAATCCGGTGATTTCTCGATACCCAATACGTCGAGGATTCCGGGCATCTCGTTGAGATAGTCTTCGAGTTTCCGGTGCGGTTTGTCGATCTCTTCTTTGAGCAGGAGAAGCGCGATCTTCGTCGACTCCGCGTACCCGTCGTCGCCGTCGGCGACGGCGGGTACGTCTGGATCTTCGACGTGGTTCGTGGCGAACTCTTGAAACGTCTTCGCGAGCTTCCTGAGTCGGCCCATATCGCCAGACGGTGTCCAAATCCCCTGAAATCAGCGATAAAATCCGAAGAGGGAAGGCCCGTTCAACGGAGCATCCCACTTCGTTCCTCTCGTCGTGGAGGTTCGGATACTGCTTCGATGGTTATGTGGTTAATCCCGTGATTACGAAGGAACGACTGGAGTTCACGCTCGATATGTTTCCACCCCACGTCCAGAGTGTAAATCCCCCAATATCCCACTCAGAACAGGCTGTGTCGACTAAACACTTATTTTGACGAGGTCCAGGCCCACACACCCCTCGTCCAGAGTGTAACTGGCAAAGACGTGTAGACACTTCACGTTACAGAGACGACGGATTGAATCGGCAGTAAGCGATCCTGCCGGGCTGAGTAGAAATACTATTTATCATCGAAATCTTTATTGTATACTATAAGAAACAGTTCATTAGTGTAGTAATAAATTTTTCATAGGTGGTTCCTCGCTGTAATGTAGAAAATTTCATAAATACATTTGACAACGTTCTCCAGATTCGTCTATAACCTCGAATTACGCTTTCTATGTCGATAAATCACCGTAAAAAGCTATTGCACAAGCTCCGTGCTGCTATCATTCCCTCCCCGCTCATTCGTTTACACTCTGGACGAGGGGTGGGGGGCTACACTGTTCTGTGCGATTCAGCCGCACGTCCACAGGTGTGTCTCCACAATCTGTCGACGATAGAGGTGCTGCAAATCAATATTCTTCGATGTTCTGAGGGTCTATCTTGTTTGAGAATATTTAGTCCACGCGGGGAAGTCACTACGAATAAACATCATTGAACTCTCGTTCACGACGCATTAGCTCCTCAACGCCGTGTTCAAGGATCCTTCGACCCATTCCTGTCGGTCGATAATATGTGTAGAATCCCTGGCTGTCAGCTGTCCGTCGTTGGTGTTTGTCGACAAGGCCGACGTCGAGTAAACGTCTCGAAGGCGTTTACTTTTCATCGTCTGCAGTCGACTCAAAGAGTCATTCGGTGATGCGCAATTTGTCTTCGACTTCAAATAAGTAACCCCGAAGTAAGAGCGTTTCAAGAAGATCCTCGACGAGGAGTGGCTCTATATCATGCGTCTGAAGTACGTGCTCCGCTTGCTCGTAGGTGAACGACTCGTTCGAATCGAAGTGAGCACGGAGATGTGCCAGTGCTTCAGTTGCCATCGGCGATAGGGATGTGTACTCGGAATCCCGAGGGGAATTCATTGGCATGAGCGATTTCGCAACTCGGGAATTTAAGAATTTGGCCTAAACAGGCACTGTTTTCAATGGATGTCTTGGCTTCAATACTTTACCGCATGCCAACCCAATGGCGAAGTTCAATCTTATCGCATATGTCACGAGCTATCGCCATGGCTTCCAATCCGGGATGGTCGGTATCTAGTTCTGTGTAGACGAACGATGGAAATAGCTCCTCATTTGGTGTCTCACGCTGACGCAGATATGCTTGCTGTCCCTCTGCTAACTGCTCCAGCCGCTGGTGAATCGTTGTGAGTCGATCGCTTCGGTCAGCAAATGGGTAGTTAGCACGCTCAATTTCTGCTAACTCCTCACCTATTTCCACAAGAGATTCTCGAAGTTTCTGAAGTTGCTGGCGTTCTGCCGTAACCGCCTGGAGTACTTTTTGGCGGGTTTCGATGGCTTTCTCGCTTTCACGCCGGAGTTGGTCCCATAATAGTGGCGACCACGTCGCTTCACCGCCCGTTAAACCGGCTGTCACATCGACTCCGAATTCGTTTGCCATACTCTCGAGTGTGGTCTCATCTCCATATGCGTCTTTCCAGTGGTCAACTGCCAAAACAGACTCCCGATAGGCAATTTGAATCGCTTTTTGTGATGTGACTGAAGATGGTGTCTCTGAGAGGCATGTCGCAGGTTGTGTTCCACCATCCGCTCGATAGGGTTGTGGCCGATGTTCATCGAGTTGGTCGAGAAAGTCCTCGAACGCATTGATTTCAGCTTGGATTCGAGAATCTTCTTTCGCGAGGCTTCTGTGGGCGTCCAGCAACGACGTGTAGTCAACTAACTGATTTTTATCCTGTGCCATTGGTTCTCATTAACACACTGCTCGTGAACCCATATATACATTATTGCCCATGAATCAACAACGAATTATATTTCTTCGAACGTTTTGCTGTCGACATGGCTGAGCAAACATGTGGTGCAAGGCGTTCTCGTCTTTGGGAGTGTTGCCCTAGGCCAGGCAGACAGAGTAATATTGATTCGCTCATCTGTAGAAGTCAGTACTTAGGATCTGCTCGAACCAGTCGTCGGTGTTGAGGATCCAGCCCAAGAAGTTTAGATAGCCCTGTAAGTGGTGTTTTGAGACGCCTCGGAAC
>NZ_JBPEHH010000215.1:0-3162 GCF_054177595.1 Haladaptatus ordinarius
CAGTCGTTGGGGTATCCACCGCCGAACTTGTCGGAGTTGCTGTATCGTGACGCCCGCCAACCAGAGAAATCACGCCTCTTACTCAGCGAACGAGTGGCTGAAGCCTTCATGAGGCGATCAAGTGCTTAACCGAACACCAATGGTTATCGGTGTTAACAGTGCCCTTGAAGTCGACATCTATGGACACGTGAACTCCACGCATATCGCGGGTTCGAAGTTAATGAACGGGCTTGGTGGTAGTGGAGACTTCAGTCGAAACAGCATGTTGGGGGTGATTGTTCTCGGGTCGACTGCTAGTAGTGCCACGATTTCTCGCGTCGTCCCAATGGTCTCGCACGTCGACCATACCGAACATGATATCGACGTTATTGTCACAGAACAAGGGGTAGCTGATTTGCGTGGACTTTCACCTATGGAGCGTGCTGATGTGATGATTGAAAATTGTGCACACCCAGAATTCCGAGACGATTTGATTGCATATCTGGACGCTGCACGTACTTCTGACGGTCATATTTTTCACTCGTTGGATTGTGTTTTCGACTGGCAGTGAACTACCTCTCCCCCTCGTTTCACCCGCTTCTCGTGAGAAGATGGAAAAGCGCCTGTAATCGCCGCTGTTCGGTTGTGAACTACTGGTTCGCATTTATCGAATCGGAAGAGGGGTACGGATTCCTTGCTTCGAATGGCATTTATCGTTGAAAAGGAGATTCGATATGTGCATAAAACACTCTCAAAATGATTGCATATTACCCAAACTCAATTTGGAACAATAGGTGTGGTTTTTGTACCCTCTATCCTAATCAAATGATAGAGCATGCCAAACAAGGAAAAACGAACGATCCAATCGGCTGAACGAGTGTTCGATATTATCGAACTTATTTATGTAAATGATGGAACATCACTTTCGGCGATAGCAGAAGAATGTGGTATCGCAAAAAGCACTGCACACCAATATATCGCAACGCTCCTGAACGAAAATTTTGTCGTGAAAGAAGACGGTGACTATCATCTCGGGCTTCAATTTCTCAAATATGGTGAACATGCTCGACTCCGCCACAAAGCATACGAAATGGCCAGGGAGAAGGTATCTGCACTTGCCGAAACCACAGATGAACGCGCACAGTTCATCGTCGAACAAAGTGGCCGTGGTTATTATGTCCACCGCGAAACCGGTGCCAATGCTGTTCAAACGGACTCGGGTATCGGGAAAGAAATTGTTTTCCATGCAACTGCGGCTGGGAAAGCAATCCTCTCAGAACTCCCTAAAGCAGTGGTAATCGATTTGGTGGGCGAGGAACCGCTTTCTGAAGTCACTGATAACACGATTACTAATCACGATCGACTCTTTGCTGAGCTTGAAGAGATTAGAGAACGCGGGTTCAGCTTCAACCGGCAAGAAAGTATCGAGGGCCTACGGGCAGTAGGTGTTCCTGTGAGGGATCGAAATGGGGGAATCGTTGGGGCACTTAGTGTCTCTGGTCCTACCCACCGGATGAAGGGCGAATGGTACAACCGAGAGATTCCAGACCTCTTGCTCGCCTCTGCAAACGAACTCGAATTGAATATCGCCTATCTTTGAGCCTTCTCGTCTTACGATATCAGGGCAATGCATTACACAACTATAGGTGTAATTCCACTCACTGACGTAACGTGCCTTAATTTACATCGTCATCCAACCTAGTACTGTAGACAAAGGAAAAGCATCTTCTTTCTTCAAGCAGAAGATCAGACCAAGAAAACACGCTATACAAGGATTGTGACTGATCTGCTAACCTCGGGAAAGACAAGCAATGGTACAACGCGTAATCGATGAGTGCGAGCTGACGGATTTCTGTGACACACTCGAGTCATATTGGACTGGAGAGTCTGGCGAGCCATACAGCCTTCGTGAGCTTGCAGAGCTATTGAATCAGAAAATGCTACGCGCGGCACTGACCGACGCGGGAGTATCAACGCTCGACGGAGAAGTCGAAAACACCTATCGCTTGTTGACGAGTGATAACGTCAGCAGCGGGGTTCAGACAGAGACGGAGAATGCGCTCACACGTGATGGACTCGATGTCAGACAGCTCAAGCGGGCTATGCTGTCGACGAACTCCTTCAAGAAGGTGGCTGTGACTGTCCCCTCGATAGTGACTGACTCTACAGCCCTGTGTCACCATTATAGCCCAACTTCTACAGTGACCATTACAGAGGTATGTATGTAATGCACCGTCGCTAAATATGAACAGAAGAGGAATACAACGACGTATTGGATCTTCATTGAGAGGCGAACCAGCTGGAATTCGAACTCGGCCGTCTGGTATCTGAACTCGAGGGCGTTGAGGAAGAAATCACATCTATCGAGTCTCAGGTCGCCGAACAGGAGTAACTTGAAGCGCAACGGGAAGCGATTCAAGACGAGCTCGCTGATCTGCGGACGCGCATCGATCAAATCGAAGCGAATGCAGTCGACAATTCAACGGCCATATGGAGACCGTCCTCGATATCCTCAATCGTGAAAATCTCGACCGCATCTGGATCGACCGTACTGAACGCGAGTCCGAGAAGGAGTGTCGGAAGGCCACGAAAAGTGTCTTCAACTTACACGTGGTTCGCAGCACTGAATCGTAGACAACCCACGAAGATACGATTGACTGTCTCAGCAAGAGTGAGCGAGAAGTCACCGGACTCGTATTCGCGCTTGCCGGGTATCTCGTCCACGATGTGTACGAGAAAGTGCCATTCATCCCGCTCGACTCGCTCGAAGCGACCGGTTCCGATCGAATTGCGACGTTCGTCGACTACTTCAACGAGTACACAGGCTATCTCGTCGCTGCACTGCTGCCCGAGGACGGTGCGGCCCTCGATGATGAGTATCAACGAGTCACGGAGTTTTAGTCCGTACCCGCTCACTGTCTCCTTCGGCTGAAACACCCGTCTCTTTCATCCGTCGAACGCGATTTCAGTGAATTGCGAGCGACCGTCCCGACGCCGCTCGATAGAACCGACCCGATTCCACGAGTCACAAACCCCGGAGCGAACAGGGATTTACAATATCAGTACTGTCGGTACTTCCCAACCGATGTGAGAACTGAAGCTAAAGCGTTAGTCTAATTAGGAAGATGTCTGGTTGAGTGAATGTGTTCAATATCCCTCAGCCAGACGGTGCTCTTTCGGACT
>NZ_JBPEHH010000216.1:0-3153 GCF_054177595.1 Haladaptatus ordinarius
AGTTGGACGTCATGAGAACCCTTACGCTGTACAGGAGTTTCAGCTAGATAAGATTTATGTCATATGGCTCGATATCCAGAGAATCTGAGTCATCCCGTCGATGTTTCTTGGACAGGCTCGGAAGTCTCGAAAATAACCCTGCCTTGCCTATGTACATTGGTGGTCACTACTATACCCAGATAGCCCGATCGTAATTGAACGACACTATACCCTCACTGATCTGCCCCATGATACACTGACTTCTCTGCCTGATTAGATTATTGTCTGAGAGCACGACTTGCATCAATATGACTGGGCGTTACTCTCGTCTGCAACCGTTGCAACAGCAAACGTCTCATGTATCTCTTGAATTTCGACCGTGACCCACCCATCGAGTGTGGCATCAGCAACAAAGATGACAAACCCATCAATGTATCCAATAGCATCCCCTTCTCGGCCTCAATCTTCGATTTGAAGATGATATGTCTCACCACGTTTGACCGGTGCAAGTGATGGTTCTGAATGCGGCTCCTTGGAACTCATGGGATGGCTTCGCACACCAATGGACAATCCTCCATGATAAGTGTATCTCCAAGTGCGACTGCCACTTGGAGGCGCGAATCAGTGTGAGCATCACGACGTGACATCCTCGACGCCGTACGCCGGAGATAGTGACGTGTGAAGCTGCGCAACGTCGTCTTCACCGGGCATCGACCAGTCTTCGAAGAGAGAATTCCGCCCGTCACAGTGGAGAGAATAGCACTCCAATCTCTATGGACACGTCTTGTGGTCTGCTGGTCGCTCTTCTATTTCTTCAACTAACCATACCGTTCACCAACCAGTGCAATATTCGCGAAATCCGAATTCATAAACACGAGTTAGCCTGATGCTTGCTCAATTAACACGTTTTAATCAACCAACTCGTCAATCTTCGCGGCGGCAAGACTCTTCAGATGTCCGTGCGCTTTGATGCGGTCTTTCACGGCTGTTGGATCAGCATCACGCTGTCATCGGCTTAAGCGACGGAGTCCACCGTTCGCGAAGCAGTTTGGCGACGTGAAAGTCGAGATCGAGTCGGCAGTTAGCGCGTACAAAGAGGGTTACACTCCGAACTAGGGGTCGTTCTGTGTCAAATTATCGAAGAATATATCTTAGCAGCTCACACGTGGGCCGAAAAGCCTATTAGACGGATCTTCATCAGCCAGTAATGGTCCTCGATCAACGCGCTCCCCTCCCCATCCTACGCCCTCCCTCTCCCATCCCCCTCACTGCTTTCCAGAGTGTTGCGCAAGCGGGGGCAGTGTGAGCGAGCGTCGAGTGTGGATGTCAGTGGCACGCGCTCCGATCGCTCCCTTGTGACGCTCGCTGTTTTCAGTAAGACATGACACACATATTATTATACACTTGCTTAAGTGGAGTAATCGATGCTTACAAGCAGAAGACAATCGATAATAGCAAATAAAAATCAATTCTGTGGTGATAGTCGTGTCAGACGTCTGTGCGACGCATTTCGAGTGGAACCTCTGATAGTTTACTTGTCGTCTTCCCGCATTGCGAGGAGGTCACCGTTATCGAACAGCTGGTAGTCATTCCTGAGAACGTCCAAGGCACTCTCAGCGGCAATGAATTAGCCAAGCCGGTAGCCTTCGACGAACTCCTCGGAGCCGGTCCTCAAGTCATCATCTGGCGGATATGCCCATTCGGAGGAATATGAGAGATCATTAAGCTTCTTCGCGATTGCTTCCAGGGCCTCCCCACGTTCCTCACTATCCGTCGACTCAATTTGCTTATTGGTACACGGGGATTTGCGGGGGATGCCAAAATAGCCTCGGGCGGATCGCCGGTAAAGAGGCTGAGCGACACACCTGGCTGTGACCTGCTCGTCTAACGCCACCTCACCGATCACCAGCAGGCAGACACGAGAACGGCGTGTGCCGTCACAAGAACCCCGGTCTCGCTTGCCGACTCGAGAGTGGTTACTCGGAGAAAGTGGTAACAGACCATCGGACACGGACGTGGATAATCGTCTTTGCGACCATTAATTTGACCTCAAATAACGTCGTTGCGTCGGCAGCGATGGTGACGATATCGTCTATCGTGAAGTCAGTCGAGGGAAGTATGCCTCTGGTGGTTTGGTCACCCCGCGTCTCGATTTTATCGTTGTCAATCCCTTCTACGGTTTCTCATCCTGCTTATAGCTTTTGCTGGATTCCTCACTCTGTGACTCGATCTGTACTACACCATCACTGGTCACAGTAACATACTGGTCATGATATTGAAACCTGACCCGCCCGGCAGATCGCTCCGTTCCGCCGTGTGTGGGAGCAAAGAGGTCGTCTAGTGCTTCGAGGTCGATCAAATGAGACAGCCTGTCGAGTTCGGTTGCGTGAACGTCTTCCCAATCTGCGAGTGCGTTGATGAGGATCGTACTGAGCTGTGCCTCCGTTCTTCGATCAGACTGGCTGTGATCTCCATCTAGAACTGTCCCTTGTATCGCAGTGTACTGCGTCATAACACAACGCGTCCATAGCATCGATGGTAAAAAGAGAAAATGGCAAAACTCTCCAAACGTCTTTTAATGAGGAGAGAATTCTGCTGTAAACAGCGGATGTGAACCCAACACTACTCAATTTCACCACCGACGGGGCTCACTGGTTATTCCACGCGAATCCATCTTATTTGAGATGGTCGTTTCCATCGAGACTAGTGGTTCACAGCGGCGTGTCCAGTACGGATACTCGGCAGTGAAAACACTTGACCGCAACGTGACTTCTCCCATGACGTCAGTCATGGGCTTCTGTCCCGCCACAGACGGGAACCAACGCCCTGTGGAAGTTCCACGCTCACTCGATTCCCCGCCGCTGTCACAGACAACGTGTGCGGATGGTTCCTCTGAGTGGCTTGGTTTAGCGTGGAGCCACGACTGCGCCCGTTCCAGACAGCGGGCTTCTGTATCTGTGCCCGGAACTCGACACACTCTCCAGAGAGAGCTGTGTGTCGTGCTAACGTACTGAAGTACTCGACGAACTTAGGTTACGAATTCATCCCACGACTGAAGTCCTGTCTCTTACCCATAAGTCAGTGATAGAGAGAAAATCTAATCAAATGAGATCTGAGAAGAAGGAATGAGTCAAAATGCGGTCATTATTGGAACTGAACCTTGAGTCGCTATGA
>NZ_JBPEHH010000217.1:0-3132 GCF_054177595.1 Haladaptatus ordinarius
CAGCCGTAAGAACAGTGTCTGGATGGTAGAGAAATCTCATAATCACCCATCCAGACGCTTCCTGAGAATCTAACCCCGTCAGTCGTGACTATCCACTGACTCGATGGGAAGTACCGACTCTAGAAGGGAGCTCCGCTACTTCGAGATTTTCCACACTGCTGCTCAAATCCATAAGCGGAAGTGGAACCCCCCCGGTAGTTCCAACTCAATCTGTGCGTGGCGGCTACCGGTTGTTATCGATCCAGGCTTTGAACTTTTGGTAGTCCTTCGCGCCGGCCTGATCGGCGATACTTCGGAGCGTGCCCGCGCTGAGTTCATCGTGGAGTGGGACGGGCACGGTTCGGGCTTCCGAGTCGTGCCCTTCGGGCGGCTCCCACCGGAGGATTGCGTGGTCTCCCCGTGTGCGTTTCCACTCGTAGATTCCGCTGTTGACCATTACCTTTACGACATCCTTCCCAGAAAACGGCGCATACGACATTGTCGTCAGGAGAAGTCAGTCGAAGATCTCCGAGTCGTCGAGAGATCCGGACGTGTTTTGTTCGGGATCGATCCCCAACTCGCGGAGATCCTTGTCGTCCGGAGGTTCACCCTCGCCGTGGTATCCCTGGAGTGCCTCATCAAGATTTTTGAGTGCCTTTTGGCGCGTCTTCCCTTGGCTGACAACGCTCGTTTCCTCGTCCTTTGCGACCCACCACTTTTCTTCGCGAGTGAGCGTAATTGTGGTGCCTGTCGGTGGTTCGTGGTTGGTGCTCGAATCGGTACTCATGGTTCAGTCTCCGGTGTCAGACTCCACGCGAGAGAGGTGCCGATTTTCTTGCTTGTCACCGTGCCCTCCTCTTGGAGTTGTCGCAGTCGATAGTCAGCACTAGGTCGCTTGATCTCCAGTTCGTCGGCGACCTCGCTCGTGGCCGCTGGTTCGTGCTTCCGCACGGCGGCGACGACTTCGTCGTCGGTGTGCTTCGCGGAAAAGCGCCCGCGTTCGTCACGTTCGCTTGTGCTCATACTCGAGAAAACGTGCTCTAGAGACAAAAGTCCATCTACTCCGGAGTAGATGGCGCTTGTTAGTATGTACTACTAACAGATGACCGGGAAAATGCACGTCCCTCACCAGATCTTCGTAGTGCATATTGAGCGTGCCACCTGTTAGAGACATCAGCGGTAATGTGTTGGATCCTCTGAACGATCGTGCGAAAAGTAGTCTGATCTCTGGGATTTCGACGCGTTTCGGGATGACTGATTGATTTGATAACCAAAGTAGAACGTGCGACGGTAGCGCGGTCGATCTCTGAAATTTGGCCGATTTAGCGGATTGACTTCCTGTGGGCAGTATAAGCGGCAGTGGATTTCTCAGATGGTCTCAATCAGGCGTATGAAGTACCTGGTGTAAATCTCATAGTCGGTAGTAACTGTTTCGGCAATCTACTATTTGGGTGTTGAATTCACTCGATTCATCACACGTCTAGTAGTCTCGAAAATCGTCTGGGTTTACGAATATGCGTAGCAAGTAACTGTGCATGCCACACGACGACCCACCTTCGGCTGACGAAGATGTCGCACAGTTTCGGCTTGCCCACCGCCATACTGCTCTTTCCACATTAGTGGAGCGTGGCCTTCTCATCTGGGATCACGATGAGAATCTCGTGAAAAAAGGCCCTCGATTCGATACCAGCAGCCAATCATCAGAAAGACATTGAATAAGAGACTGACCGCACTCAATCTTCGGTTTTCGATTCAAGCACATTTAACAGATTTTGCCGTCGGGAGTGTGCGACTGACTGGACCATGTAGTCGACTTCAAGAACCTGCTCAGGGATCCCTGGGATTGGACTGGCATCGGAAGGTCACTCTGATACCATATTGTCGTCATCGTCGAACTCTCGAGAGAGCAGCACTCACCGGTACCCCTTCCCACTGAACTCTGGTTGCTAACGTATAGCAGAATTTGTGGTTCGGTTGGACGAGCAGCCGGAACTCGAGCTTGACACGCTCGACGTCGGTGTCGAACAGGACGTCATCGCCTTCGACATTCCAGGTACGATTCGAGACATCGACGACGATCTCCTTGCTGAGCTGGCCGACTCTACACTCCGACCAACCGAGATCCACTTCACCACGAGTGAATAGCGCACAAACAACGTGTTATTCGTTTTCTCCACTCGGAGAACGTTTGTTGTCGAATTCCGAGTTGGACTGGTGGACTGTAATCTGCCCGCTGCTGTCGACCTTGACGTGATACGCATCGTAATTGAATAGGACATGCCCATTCGGCACACGCGGGGTCTCACTAGCCCGTGGTCCAAAGAGCGCATCAAGTGCGTCGGGATCGACAAACTCCGAGAGCAGTGCTAGTTCAGTGGGATCAGCATCATTGAGTGTCGCAACTGCCTTAATCAGCTCTTCACTGACGCTGTCCGTGGACGGATCAAATTCCGTCTGGTAGGTCTCATCGTCTTGCTGCTCGTGATCGTCGTCGAAAGGGGGTGTGTGATCAGTCATTGTGTGGGGATGAGAAGTACTAACTCTAGAATGCACCCCACATACGGCATGTGAAACAGCCAGACTGTTTCTGAAAGGTTCGTTTCCGCGCCCTGGAAACGGATACACAGTATGTCCTTGCTTCTCCGTCAGAGTCCCTATGCACCAGTCACATAAAGTTCTGGCTGGGAAGAGAACGCTACTCGAACGGCATTTCGTGCCAGCTGTGAATCTGTTCCTCACTGGCGCAAGCGACTGATAGAATGGAGTTAGTCCCCGTCCGCAGTCGGCTCGGAGACAGTAATCCACCCATCACTCGCAACCTCAACGTGATACTGGTTATATTGGAAGCCAACATTCCCCTCGCTATCACGGGGCTGCCCGGCGACCTCTGGCCCGAAGAAGCCGTCTTCGATGGCGGCGATATCTACACATTCGTATAATGGGGGATCTTTGAGATCCACTGGAGCAACATCCTCGGCGTCCGCGATCGCGAACATGATTTCGGTGGTCAGATCGCGGTGGCTTTCGCGTTCATAATCGGTACTTCCCAACCGATGTGAGAACTGAAGCTAAAGCGTTAGTCTAATTAGGAAGATGTCTGGTTGAGTGAATGTGTTCAATATCCCTCAGCCAGACGGTGCTCTTTCGGACTCG
>NZ_JBPEHH010000218.1:0-3070 GCF_054177595.1 Haladaptatus ordinarius
CTCTCCGTCATCATCTATATCAGGCCGCCAACTATGTGAACCATGCCGCATCTTACAGCCTCGGTTCGTCAGCTGCGGCGTTAGCACTTGTGGGTAAGAGACAGGACTTCAGTCGTGGGAGTAGTCACGTACTGTGCTGTTGCTGGAACCACTGTGCCAACTCCTGTTGAAACCGCTCAAACCACTGGAGGTCGTCTTGAAGGACGTCAAATACGACCTCCTGATCAACGTCACCGTAACGATAGGCGAGGATATTTCGAAACCCAACTGCTTCTTCCATCTTTACCTGTGTCTCACTCGTGATGACCCCTGCCTCACCAAGGGCCTGTATCTCTTGCTTTGCGGTTTCACTCTCTGCGAGATCCTCTGTGGCACGGATGTGCTGGGCAAGATCGATACACGCTTGGATGAGGTTCATCAGCGTTCGCTCGACTGCCCGCTGTCTTATCATATCGGTCAGATACTGGTCTCGTGACTGTCCACGCATCTGCCGCAAATCGTCGGTGTATTGGTTGATGTATTGGAGCTTATCGACGAAAATCTCCTCATCGACCATCTATACGTCACCGCTCGCAAGACGGTTGATGAATTCCTGACGTTCCCGCTTTCGCTCATCGGCGGTTGCATCGTACTCTTGTTCGATTTCCGTTCGATAATCGTCTACGGCTGTTTCATCGCCGACGAGGAGTATTCCATCACGAACGGCTGAATGAACGACGTTCAATGGGAGCTGTTCGATGTCGCTTACGTCCACAAAGCCCTCGGCATATGCTTGGAGGTCAGCATCGATACGATTCCGTCGTTGAAACCGCTCACGGGCATCAAGCTGGTCTGGAAAGTGGAGTGCAATATCGACATCGGATGTCGGTGTGGCCGTCCCGCGTGCATGGGATCCAAATAGGAGGGCGAACGTGACTTCAGTCTGCGAAAGATAGGACTGGAGTCGAGTGACATCAATGCCGTCGATGTCCGTGTCGCTCGTCCGCTTCATGAGTTAGTGTTTGCGAGCGATGACTAATATACTTACGTTGGCTCCATCTCGGCCGAGTGCTAACGATGCAGAAGACGGGAAGGTGGATCTCTCCTGTAGGATCCCGTAAATAGAAGACGCGAACATGGTCTTCAGAATCAAACCGCACTCTCCTGACGGTGACTTCTCGGTCGATCTATTCCGCTGCCTAGTTAGGGGTGATTTGGTCATCGGAGGCTGTAGTCGATTAGGACGGAGCCGTCCTCGAAACGACGTGTCGTGTTGAGAGTGAGGTCGACCCGCGCTGCGTCGGGGAGGGCTCGGGTTCCCCCACCGACGATCGTCGGGACCAAGCGCAGCACATACCGGTCGACCAGACCTACCCGGATGGCCTCGGAAGCGAGACCGGCGCCACCGATGGACAGGTCGCGGTCAGCCTCGTCTTTCATGGCCTGTACCACTTCGGGGTCGAACGTTTGCTCCAGACGGGTCCGCGGTTCCAGCACGGTGTCCAGGGTAGTTGAGTAGACGACCTTGTCGGTATCCCCCCACGCCTCGGCGAACTCGCGTTCTACCTCGGAGAGGTCGTCGAGGGGAAAGGTGTCCCACACCCTCATCGTCTCATACATGCGTCGGCCGATAAGGGAGGTGTCGACCGATCGTTGGTGGTCGTTGAAGAAGGCATGCGCGTCCTCAGATGGCTCTGTCCAGTCGAAGTTGCCGTTCTCGTCGGCGATGTAGCCGTCGAGTGATGCGTTGATGAAGTAGATGAGGTTGGCCATGGAATCCTCTTGGTCGTCGTGTCTATTCAATATGGACGACAGAAGGGCCGGAAACTGATCAGACGGTCTGTATCTACAGACGGTTCAAGGCGAGTGCCTCGGGGTCGTTCGAAAATCGGAGATTTTCGTGATGACGAGAGACTCCGTCTCTCGAACCACTTGACCCCGAGGCGGTTCACTGAAACAGCCGTTAGATAGGTGTGCGTAGTTACTGCCAGATGGCGACTAACCGGGTTTCGGAACGGGTCGTCGCGGAAAAGACGCCTTTCCCGATTGGGGCCGACGACAAATCGCCGTGTTTCCCGGGGATACCCGGGCTCAAAACGGTAACCGCCAAGAGCATGGGGGGCTGACCCGCTAGGCTCCGTCAAGCTCCTCGGCCAATCCGACGATGATGCCTTCGGGGCCGCGCACATAGCAGAGGCGGTACTCGTCTTCGTACTGGGCGACTTCGTCCACGAGTTCGGCGCCGTGGGAGCGGAGGCGGTTAAGGACTTCATCGATGTCGTCGACGGCGAACATGATACGGCGGATCCCTAGGGTGTTCACCGCCGGTTCCTCGGATCCGTCGCGGGTGGCCTCGGGCGTGATGAATTTCGCGAGCTCAACGCGGCCGTGGCCGTCGGGGGTCCGCATCATGGCGATGTCGTTCTGGACGTTCTTGAGGCCCACAACGCGGTCCACCCACTCTCCCTCGACGCGCGTCTCGCCCTCCAACTGCATGCCGAGCTCCGCGAAGAACGCCTTTGCAGCTTCGAGGTCCTCGACCACGATGAGGACATTGTCCATTCGCTTGATTGCCATAGGCCGAGAGAACTAGGTGAGAGGTGCGCAAATAGGTTTTGCTGGCGGGGGAAACGTGGCGGGGTCGACGATTGCAAAGCGAACCGGTCCGCGGTCGAACTGCAAGGAACTCGGGTTGCTCTTTCTGTTGAGAAATCGGTGGGCGACTCGCAACTGGTCGTCAATTCCCTTCTTGGAGTTCGTTAACGATATTTTCCATTCGATCAACAAACGCTTCCGTTCGAGCATGAAGTGCGCTCACATCGAGATCCAGTGGTTCGTAGCCATAGTCGGCTTGCTCACGATAGTCCCACAACTCGGATAAAAATCGCCCGTCGTCTCGTGGAGCATCCCCTTCGAGGACGACCTCTTTGCCAAAGAGGGTTGAAACACCACGGTGAGAGGTGGGGTCGAAGCCATTCGTATTCGGTTAAGACGTAAAACCAGCATACAGTGCTGCATTCACCTCCTCAAGAAGCGTCTGGCGTGACGGAGCTGGTTGTCTCGCCTCTCGATACCACGTGTTCGGGAGATT
>NZ_JBPEHH010000219.1:0-2995 GCF_054177595.1 Haladaptatus ordinarius
AGCGGGGGCGAACACGTCGTACTCCAACAGAAACTCGAATTCAAGGTGTTCGAACAGCGGTACTGTTTCGGTAGCCGCTGCCTTCAAGAAGTCGTCAACCGAAGCGACGTCTTGCAGGGCGTTGGTACTGCTGGACACAGTTTCAAAACCCTGCGGCCTCCCTTGGGAGGCTTTCTATGACACGCTCAATAGCGCATAAAACCCCGCCAATCGTACCGCTGTCGCTTGGTTTCCCTTATCTATACAGTGCTACTTTAGGGGAAGCAGTCGTACAAGAGTGGGAGTTGGGTGGGGCAGTGGTGTGGGCACCGCGCGAGAGAACGAGAGGCATGAGTCATGACCAACGAAAGACACGACACGATGGCTGACGCAGAATCGGATTCTGAACTGATGCGGACAACACGTCGAACCGCGCTTCAAGGAGCGGGTCTCGCCGGATTACTCGCGATGGGTGTCGGCATCGCCAGCGCTCAGCAAAAAACCACTGGGACGACCACTCACCAGACGCAGCAACAGACGATAGAAGACAACGGCTCGGTTCCAGTCGATTATACAAATTTCATCCGCGCACAAACAGATCGGTATTTCAAGAGCTACGCCGATTTGGGTGGATTCGGTGAGTTCTATCACTATCGAACTCCCATCCCTATTGATGAACAGGTCGTCGCGGTAGAGCATCGTGATGTGCTCCCTTCGATTGGAATCTTCGATCTGACTGAACCACTCATCATCACCAAACCGGACACCGGTAATCGCTACCAATCTATGCATGTCGTTAACCAAGACGCGTACACGAAGGCAGTCATCTATGAGCCTGGTGAGTACACGTTGACGCGGGACAAGATGGGGTCACGGTATATTCAGGTTCGGTTCCGTACGTTTGTCGATCCAACCAATTCGGCGGATATCAAGAAAGTCCAGAAACTACAAGACAAGATTGAGGTGAGTCAACCTTCGCCCGGCACGTTAGCGCTTCCCGATTGGGATCAGGACTCACTCGATACAATCACCGAGGCGCTCAAAATAATTGCGAACACAAGGAACAGAATGCCGGAGTATGCATTTGGCGACGAAGGCGGGGTTGATCCTGTCCAATTTTTCATCGGCTCCGGAATTTGGGGCGCACTGCCAGCGTCTGAAAACTTTTTCATATATGATTCTCCGCCGCAGAACGATGGCGAAACACCATATACGCTCACCTTTGACGATGTTCCTGCTGACGCATTCTGGGATATCAGCGTCTACAACAGCAATCTGTATTTCGAGAAAAACAAGTATGACGCATATTCGATCAACAGTAAAAACGCAGAGCGAAACGCTGACGGTAGTGTCACGATTCATTTCGGTGGTGACCCCAATCAGTCGAACTTCCTCTATACGCCAGACGGATGGATCTATTATGTCCGGCTCTACAAACCGTATGACGAGGTTCTCTACGGATTCTATCAGTTCCCAAAGCCTCAGCCAGTGAAGTGACAGGCGACCGAATCAGCTGTGATTGCCATAGCTTAGGAATACCTATGGGAGGGTGTTGAGGTGGGTAGATTGTCACTCCTGACTGAAGCGGTTGTATAACCAAGCGACGGTGTAGCCGGTCGTGAATCCGTCGAAAAACGCCCAGATAGCCCCAATAACGATTCCGGACCTAGTTTCGCTATAGCCACGGTATATGTCCGCGAACAACTGTTCCCACCGTTGCCCCCACCCTCGTCGAGCAGTCAGACCAATGATGGCCACCCCCAATGACCAGAATATCCCACATGCCAATCCCATGGCCGACGGGTCGAGACGTGTTTGTGATTCTGAAGACATCACCGCTGCTACAACGGTGCTGGACAAAAAGGTTGCAGAGATGTACAATCAACCAATTTTATATATAATGGTTGTCTGGATAGTGGTTGACATTGAGAGAGCGCATGGTTGAATTGACCAGATAGAAGTTTCATAGTCCCGCTCAAGAGTGATGAGCCGTAATACCGATGCCCGCACGCGACGATTCTTCTCTTCAGCGTCGGTGAGTTCGTCGACATTAGCTTGCATAGTCTCGGTCGTGTCTTCGAGCTCATTGACTCACTCGTCGCAGGTCGTGTTTTGCGAGCGATCATCGTTCGATAGCCGTTCGCTTCACTCTCACGTTTGATCACATCTCTGACGCTAACAAACACATCGTTATCGGCACCCCATACCTGTTATATAATATTGATATTTTTGTGATCTCTGTGGATTCTCGTCTTTCGTGACGAGCTACCGTGTTACTCGTGTCTCTCTGTCCCCCTGTACCCCCCCACTTACTTTGGACGTTTTTCGAGGTACAGGTGGCACTATAACGGAGTTAGATTTGCATATAATAACGGAGGGCTACTCTCTGGCCGTTATCTGTTATATGAAAATGCTTTTGGACTTCCCGAGAGATATATGCACCGCGTTGAGACCTCTTGGTGCCGAATTCTGCATTGACTGCTGGTATCCCAAATCTTGTTACTCATGCTATATGAAAATGGTTGAATGTGCTATATGAAAATAGAGGACGAAAATCGGCTCAGACGCCTAAATTCGTTGCACAGAATATCTCTTCCGTATTTGCAAACCGGCTAATACAGCTAGGCCGAAACACAGGCCATAAAGTAGGTGCTCAATGTGACAGGATGATATAGATCGGTTTTTTATCGCAAGTTACTGTGAGGGATATATGACTGTTCACATGAGTACAACAGTCGGATTCGATAACGTCGAGTAACGTAGCTTGAACTAACGTAGCTTGAACTAACGTAGTCTTATCTACACAATCGTGCGCTTTATGTTGCCATCGAATCTACAGGCGAACAATGCCACCATTCGTTAACAGAACAAAAGAGCTCGATCGACTCACGAAGCTCTACAATCGCTAGTTGTCCACTCTGGCTCAAGAGACCAGTTGCTGACACGTAGTAGTCAGAATGAGGCGACTGAATCAGTCGCCTGATTCAGCCGCTGTCCGGATTGGTGCGTAATGAGG
>NZ_JBPEHH010000220.1:0-2992 GCF_054177595.1 Haladaptatus ordinarius
GTCGAAACGACTGATTCAGAACCATCGGTGAACAATGTCGGTCACAGCGGTTGCTACCGCTGTTCTCTCAAGATATCAGTACTCTAGTGGTTTGTAGAATTTGAGATCCCGAACTTGTGGCGTTCTGCCTCGGGAATTCTCCATATATCGTAATGTGGTTTATGACGTCTGGCCTGCGCCTGCCAGTTGCAGATCCCTGTGGAATCAGTGATGCATCGGCCGCGTGAGCATACATTTCGGCACCACTCACCGTCTGCAGTTTGCCGGTGAGGCCACCATGGTCGGCATACCAGTGAGGGAAATCCGGTCGAGATTCTAGAGTAGCCTGGCTATTGTAGTCTACCTAGATAAGGTACCTATTGTAGTTTAGCAACCTATCCCTCTCAATAGTCTACTCTCGACGTCTGAACCACTGTTGAGTAGTCTTACGATCGGTGCAGACCAAAAACAATAGCTGCAATAGGTGAAATAGCTATCTGAGCTACCTAAGCTACTGTATCTATTCTACCTATTTCCGTTCAACTATTCCCCATCGATTGCGTAGATTGATTTTATGCAAATTTCGCATTTGCTTACTGAGTCAGCAAGGAGTGTGACTAGTTGTAGCCCCTCCCAATGTCGCAGGTACACCGGTACGTTGAGCAGGCTTTCCACTCGGCTCGTTGGGCTGTCGCGCGACACTCCTCGAAGTTCCTAAAACGGTGCTACACACTCCACTAACGGATCGTTCTACTCTGTCTCAACGTCCGGAACAACACGACCTATCGCACTCTCATTAACTCTTCCATCGAGATACCACGTCTCCGGTACGCTAATGAGTTCACCAACAAGAGAGTGGAACTGATAGGATTTCGCCAGTGTGATAAGTATCTAACTAGGTTACAATAGGTGGCTCAGCTACCTGAGCTACTGCAGCTATTCTATCTGTTTCGCTCCACCTATTATCATTGATAGCGTAGAAGCCTTCATACTGCCTCCTTGATCCTCAATATGTGTCTGACTCGTCCACAATAGGTGGCTTAGCTACTGTACCTGGGCTACCTATTCTAGCTAAACTGTCTTCCGGATCCTGCACAGGTGCCTATCCTGTTGGGTACCATATCCACGCTATGTGGCTGTAAAAGGTACAATAGGTGTCTCAGGTGCAGTAGCTAAGATAGGTGAGCTACCTATTGTAGCTCAGCCATCTACTTACGGCACATTTATGCTTGATTAGTGAGACGGCTATCTCAACCGCCGAAAAACGTGAATAAGGCACAATAGGTGGCTGGTCTAAACGAGGAACCTATTGAAATACAAGAGCGACGGCGGCCAGGTCAAACAATGGTAGCTAACGTAGACACACCACGCGCCGTGAGCGTGGTCATTTTGAAGGGCGGCGTCGGCAAATCAACGATCTCGATGAACCTTGCACGACAAATGACCGAACGAGGCCGTGTCTTGTTTGCAGATCTTGATCCAAACGGTCATGCAACCAACGGCCTTGGATTCGATGACGTCTACAGAGGCGACACGAACCTTGGTGATGTCATTCTCGACCCGGGAGACGCGACTGCCGCGGATCTGATTCAGGAGACCGAGTTCGGCTTCGACCTTCTTCCATCGTCGAACACGCTCGAAGACGTCGAAAAAGACCTTGCAGGTGCACTCCAGGGGTCTGCACGGGTGAAAACAAAAATCGTCGACCCACTCCTTGGAGATCGATACGACTACATCGTGTTCGACTGCCCGGCCTATCCTGGAATGCTCAACAACAATGCATTGGTCGCGTCCGGCAATGTCATAATCCCCCTCGAGCCTGGTTCCAGTTCCATTGGTGGCTACAAACGGACGATGGAGCGGCTCATCACTCCCTCGCAGGAATACATCGATATCGACGTGCTCGCGCTCGTCCCGAACAAACTTCGCGAACGAATTGACCAACAAACCGAAGACCGCGAGCTCCTCGAAAACCTGAACACGGCAGAAACGACGGAAGGAAAAATCCCGAATTTTGCACGAATCACGGCGGAACAGTTCGACGCAATCGACAACGGAGAGATGCAACCACCGAAGCCCGGTATCCGGTATAGTGCAGCACTTTCGAAATCGCTGAAAGAACATCAACCACTGCTGGATTATGACCCCGAAAATAGCCAGATAGAGAACTTCGAGGAACTAGCATCGATCGTCGCGAACGGTGGTGTCGAGCGATGACTGACGCGAATCCATTCGACGACCTGAGCGACGTCGAAACCGACGATGAAGGGCACGAGACATCCGAGCCCGCACACGAATCCTCCTCGAAACCGGCAGATGACCCGACACAGACAGAGGAAACATCGTCAGTCGAGACGACACAGTCGTCGGAATCATCACAAACTGAATCGACGACGATCGTTGGTCCGCCGTTCGAATACTCGGAGGTTCGTCAGCGCCCGCTATACGCTCGGGGAGAGACGTGGGACGAATTTGAAGATGCGGTTGGGATTTCAGTTGTTCCGGAACTGCGGCGGCAAGGAATTCGAGACGAGGAAAAGCGTGAAATCCATGACGCTGTCCTCACGCTCGCGGTGGAAGAGCCCGAGCGACTGGTCGAGATAATTGCCGAACGACGCCAATAACGTGGCTTTTTTGCCGTTTCCGACGGGCGGCGATATCTTCGAGGAAGTTCCCGAAACCGCTTGCAGTAAGCACTCGCTGGTGCAAACCACGTAATCTGGTTCGCCGAGGGCACCGACCCCCCCGATTTCACTTCCTATTAGAAGAATATGCGGAAGTATGGCCAAAATTCCGTCATCTTCCGATTTACCACTAGAGAACCCTTCTACATGCACAATGCGGTATTTTAAATCACATATTGCTATATCTAATCTGCGGGGTGGCGCTGCCACACACAAGTTCGGGATCTCAAATTCTACAAACCACTAGAGTACTGATATCTTGAGAGAACAGCGGTAGCAACCGCTGTGACCGACATTGTTCACCGATGGTTCTGAATCAGTCGTTTCGA
>NZ_JBPEHH010000221.1:0-2921 GCF_054177595.1 Haladaptatus ordinarius
GTAGCCTCATTACGCACCAATCCGGACAGCGGCTGAATCAGGCGACTGATTCAGTCGCCTCATTCTGACTACTACGTGTCAGCAACTGGTCTCTTGAGCCAGAGTGGACAACTAGCGAGTATGCAGAAAAAACCACTGACGAGGATATTCTCGCGGCGATATGTGAGTCGGAGTTTCCGGCGGTAACAGCTCGGTGGGTGGCGGGTACGCTTGGCATTGAGCGACCCACTGCTCGTTGACGGCTTGAGGAGTTGCATGAGGATGGGGAGGTAGAGCGGGGAAGTTGAGTCCCCGAGTTGTTATCTGGTGGATTTCTGAGGAATAGTAGACCTTGTCAGATGGTTTAATGAGCGCAGGTACTAGATTGCGCAGTACCGTTCGATGGACGAGTTGTCGCTCATTGATCACCCTATGATGGTGGACAGTTCTGTCCCGATTGAGATCGTGGTAGGTCTCGACGAGTTCGGTGTGAAGAGGCTTCCAGTGGATGATGTGCGTGCCGTCTCGGCCGAGCGACGATAGCATATCCTCGCCAGGGACATTCAATCGGAGATCAGGTGAACTACCTCGGGGTCACCCCCCGAGGTACTCGCCCTGCTCCACCTGTAGATTCTCGAGAACAGTCTTTAATCATTACTCTCGGAGGTGGCTATTCCTGTCATTGGGTTTCCACTAGTAGAGGGAAACCGCAATGTGGGTGGATGTTTCTCAATTTTCGGATTATGTTCCATGTCATGTTTTCACTCAGACAAGACTTATATCCTCACAACGCCCACCTATATTTGGTTACAGATCCTATGAATAATCGCACCTACACTAGAAGCATCACTCTCGTTCTCGTAGCCCTGATGATGGTGTTCGCCGGTTGCTCTAGCAGCACGACCGCCGACACTAAAACCACGACCACAGCAACGACCGCTTTGCCGACCGAAACATCAGCAACCACTGACACGACAACCGAGACTTCGACAACTACCGATACGACTATTTCGAGCCGTCAATTTGACGTCCAGATCATCAACACACAACCGAATCCCACTGGCCCCGGGCTCCAGAACTTCGATCTGAAAGTGACTGTTGATACCCGTATGGCAGATGCTGATACAAACGGGCCAGGTGAACCGGCACTCGCTGTCAAAATTGATGACAACTGGATCACAGAGACCCAACAACTACCACAAAAGCGCACCGGAACTTACACGATTCAACTGGAGCAAAACGATCTTAACCGGTACTCTGGTGCACAGACAATCCGTGTCGAACTTCTCGATAAAGACGTGTTAGGTGATGATTTGATTGATGTATGGGAAGATCAGGTCAATTTCGGTGCAAAGCCAAGACCACCATCGACGACAACACAACCGGTAGAGACAACTCCAGCAACGGTAGCCCAAAGTACGAGTACTACGACCACACAGCCACCAACATCTACGACAGAACATACCACCACAACAGCGTCCACTACGACCAGGGCAACACCGGTCACAACAGTATCCACAACTGATAGTATTCCGCCGACCACAATACCATCCACGACGAGAAGTACAACAACTTCCCCAGCATCCACAACAACGAGTACAACACCGACTACAACAGATGAGCTGGTCGATTCAGGTTCTAAAACATCGTGGACAGTCGAAGTCGTTCGCGTCGTTGATGGTGATACCTACGAAGTAGAATTCCCTGACGGGCATACTGAAGACGTTCGATTGCTCGGTGTTGACACTCCAGAGGTACACGTCGAAAACACGCCAGATGAGTTCGAAGGAATACCCACCACCCAGGACGGGGAAGATTGGCTTCGTGATTGGGGTCACAAGGCGAGCGAATTTGCACGGACGCAGGTCGCTGGCGAGACGGTCACGATAAAAACGGATGACCGTGCTGATCGGCGTGGCTCCTACGGCAGATTACTCGTCTATGTGTATACAGATGACAGCAATTCGGTGAACGAAATGCTCATTGAGCAGGGTTATGCGCGGATGTACGATAGTGAATTCTCACAGCGTTCGGAGTTCGCGAGTGATGAGCAGAGTGCACAAGAAAATCACGTTGGCCTCTGGAACTACGAAGCGCCGGACGATGGCGGTGATAGCGATAGCAGAAGTGCGAGTCAGCTTGTTGTTTCGGAGATCCAAGCTGATGCGCCGGGGAACGATCACGACAATCTCAACGAGGAGTATATCACGTTCACGAACGAGGGAGACAGTGAATTGACTCTCACAAGTTGGACAATCGAGGATGCAGCAAAACATCAGTATTCGGTGCCAAAGTTCACGCTTGGTGCAGGCGAGTCTGTGACCCTGTATACGGGGAGTGGTTCAAATTCGGCGAATGAGCTCTTCTGGGGCTCTGGAAGTGCAATCTGGAACAACGGTGGCGATACGATCATCGTGACAACTAGTAGTGGCGAGACCGTGATTCAGAAAGAGTATAATTGAGAGTCCTTCATTCTCTATATCGATTTTAGAGTGTGACAAGCACAGTGAGGTAATTCTACACCGCATCAACGCTCGTTGCAATCGTTTCTGTCACTGCTGTCGTCAAGTCTGACGTCTGGGGGGACGATTCTAGCGTGTTGGTTTCGGTGGACCCGAGGATGTCCGAACACCCAGCAAACATACCGAGACTCGTTGTGGCCAATGGCGATGTGAGAAACCGTCGCCGTGATCTGTTGGTCATGAAAATAGGGGTGGTCGACTGGCTGTCTCAGCAGTCGTCTTGAGAATCGTCTCCAGTGGACGAGTCGTCCGAAGCGGAGTCTTCAGAGTCATCGCTTCCCGAGCTTTCGCTCTCATCTGACTCAGTGTAGCTTCAACCGTGGTTTCGTTAGTTCTCCTCCAACTCAACTGGGTACAGTCGGTGTAGCTTGATCCGGGCATCGTCGGTCGTAAACTGCCAGTCGATGAGCCGGTCAGCCG
>NZ_JBPEHH010000222.1:0-2907 GCF_054177595.1 Haladaptatus ordinarius
GGACTGCGGCCTCGGGCACGTTCGAGCCCGAGGCCGCGTGCACGCACGAACAGAAGTGTTCGTTGCGCTCTGTCTCCGACTCGTGGTTGCAATCACCAACTACGAGCGAGGAAACGACCTGGGCTGCGAGAAGCTATGAGATGGATTCTATGACACGCTCTACCTAACTTACGAGAACGCGGTTCAGTGGCATAAACGACACACTCCAGTCCGGGCTCGTGAAACTCTTCCCCCCGAGTCCGTGAACGGCCGAGAATACCGGGCGTCGATTCGGTGGCCACATTGGCCGTCCCATTCACCTCCCATCGAGAGTGCGAGCCGAACGCGTCAGGCCGACACCCGTTCGGCGAGATGGTCGACGTCTTGTAGGTCATCGGGAACGAGGAACAGTCGGAGTCGAGGACGACCGACGTCGATCGGAACTTTCTCCGTCTCGATCAGGCCACGGTCTTCGAGTCGTGTTTTGGTTCGTGAGAACGTGGCCTTGCTCGCGACGCCCGTGTCTTCGCCCCACTTACTGATGTCGTAGAGCAGTTCCTCGTTGTGTGCCGCGACCAGTAAGGCGATGGTCACTTCGTCCAGGTCGTCGTCCTCGCCGGGGACGGTGTCGACCGAGTCCAGGACCATCTCGAAATCATCTCTGACGTCCTCCCCGAATTCGTCGGCCAGCGTGTTTTCGACGCGAGAGATGGGTGGCGTCCGCAGGCTGAAGTCCTCACCCGTCTCCCACTCGTCCGCGAACGTCGTCCGTACGTTCTCGACGAAGTCGGCGTCCGTCGAAACCAGGCCGGTCATCCCGCCGTCGAGCGAGACGATTGCGACGACCTGGTCGTCGCCGACGAGCAGCGAGTTCCGTGCGATGTCGGTCGTCGTGCGAAGCGACAGCGTGTTCGCATCGACCAGGTCCGCTACCTGGCTCGCGAGGATGAAGTCGTCGACGCCCGTTTTCAACACGTCGGGGGTGGCGAGCACCCGGATGTCGGGAAGTTCGTCTTCGAACTCGGTCGCCGTCATGATGACCCTTCGAAAGACGTCCGGTGCTGGATTGACCACGAGGATAGACCCGGCTTCCTCGAGCAGCGAGTGAATCGTTTCGTCGAGCTGCTCTTCGAGCATTGAGGCATCGGCTGACATACGTCGGAAGACGAGAACGGATACCTTTGTTCTGGCGAGGCTACCCTCCGAGAAGGGGTAGATTAACGAGGAGAACGGTGAAATTAGGGTCGGCGTCGCGTTAGTCTCAGGACACGTCGCTGGGATACACATCACTGTCCGTATCGTACCAAATGCCCGAAATGAAGCACGGACGGCGAGAATTTGGACGCAGCGGGTGTTGTTTCGTCGACTAGAACAATTTATCAACAATTCTAACTACAGATTTTAAACTGTATATATCCATGCAAAGATTCATTAAGGTATCACACATGGAAAATTATAGGTCAAAATATCTATATAGAAAACGTGGGACGATTGTGCTCGGGTCGCGCATTGGCACACGCACCAGCATCGAACATGTTGGTTCCCCGTGGGGGTTTAATCGTTTCCACTTTCTAAGCGAGATTTGGCACGGAGAAAAACAATGCAACTCAAAGCAACACTCGGCGAACTCAAGAACCGGTCCGAGCGGGCAGTCAGCCCTGTCATCGGTGTCATCCTGATGGTCGCGATTACCGTCATTCTGGCAACCGTTATCGGGACGTTCGTGATGGGACTTGGGAGTAATATCCAGACAAACGTGCAAGCAGGTGCAACGGTTCAATCCGATGCAACGGATGATACGATATCTGTCGCTTTCACATCTACACAGAAATCAGATGCGTATCTTGAAGTGAACACCACTGGTGCAAGTCCCAATGGCAATGCAACTCTAAAGCAAGTAGGTGACACAGTGACCTTCGAGGACTCAGGAACTGGCGAAGCTAGTGGATCCGCTTCAATTGACCAAAATGCAGGAGGTATGGATGAAAACACTATCACAGTCACCATCACCGCTATTAACGGTGATACACGGACCGTCATCCAAACGAAAAAAGTCAATCTGTAAACTGCTGTAGGATCTTTTCTGTTTTAGGGAAATCATTTTTTGACATATTATATATCAATATATTTATCAAGTAGACGTCTTATGAGAGGATGGAAGTAGGACTAGAAGTTATAGCCAATAGTACAAAATATAGACCCTAAGTCTACATTCTGTCTATCTCTAATATATTATCTTGCAATTCAGATTGCAATGTTCAAACTCACTCGTTTCATCTACACCCAGTAAATACCCCGGGAGAAGGTCTGTAATGTAAGGGTGTACTATTTGGCGTGCTACCGCAAGGAAAAAACGAGCGATAGAATGGATGATGAATTCGTAGATTGGCGCGAGCGGCGCTAAAACGCTTGTATCCAGGTTAATAAAATAGCCGAGGATATACCACTGTGAATCAGGATAATCGCTAGACGGAACAGATTTGTATCGATATTAATTCTCGCTCGAAAATTCAGTTTCAGACGGGACGAGTAGCAACGTAGAAACCGATATTCTGCCGAATCCTTCGTAGAGAGAGGCTAAAACGGCCGTCAGAAGATATCCGCCGAAGACCGATTTCACCGTCCTCAAAAAATCCTAAAACGGCCGATTTGACGGAAGAGTCGCGGGGTGTACCGTCGAATCCTGTTTTCAGAATCTCGATGGCGCGTATCGGTCACTACCGCCGAGAAGAACACAGGGGTAGAAACCAAACTCACAGGCCCGCTCGTACTCGTAGACAACCGATACGGCTGCAGGGTTGCAGGCCATCCCATTCGTATTCGGTTAAGACGTAAAACCAGCATACAGTGCTGCATTCACCTCCTCAAGAAGCGTCTGGCGTGACGGAGCTGGTTGTCTCGCCTCTCGATACCACGTGTTCGGGAGAT
>NZ_JBPEHH010000223.1:0-2860 GCF_054177595.1 Haladaptatus ordinarius
CGGAATAAACAGGCAGAGAATCGGTTTTTGTCGATGTAGCGGATGGAGAGCGAAGCATTTGGCCTGCGTATGAAACCACTGTTGGAGATGAGCTAGACATCTTGTTCGGGGTGTTCCCGACGGAACACCCCTTTCTCCTGCGCCCTCAAGACTCGATTCAGAACCCGCCCCTGTGTACCACCGCGCAGCGTTCGCCACAGCACCCGCAGTGAAACACAGATCAACTCACTTAGCACTCGTTCCCGCACTCGTCACGAACGCATAGCCCGCGTCCCATCGGTCAATACAGGTTCGCACGCTACCGACTACTATACCTCCTGTATACTGCCAACACGCACAGCACACAGGTCGCGTTCGCACCAATGCACAATTTATGGGATATAGACCAGCACGACGCGCCACGTGCCGTAGCGTTTCCGGGTTATCAGCGTGCCGCCTTTCGACCGCACAAGCCGGTACTGGTCATGCGCACGGAGTTCGTCCTGTAACTTGTCTGAACACTGCCCCCGGCGTAAGGAGAAAAACCCGTCAAGCCGCCGGTCACTAATATGCAGTCTGTCCTTGCCGTGTTTCATCCACCGATACCATGCATCCGTATCAATCCCGCACGTTCCCCATTCAACACCAACAGGGTTAACCTGTATCAGATGGTCGAACGTCGCGTTTTGAATACTCTCTTGGTCGAACGTCTGTGCTACTGAGTCATGAAATCCCAATGTATCACCGTCTGCACACACAGTATCAACGCATCTTTTTATCAGTATGTCAACCTCATCCGCTGGCTGGAAACTGGAACCGATCTACGACCGCGTGAAACTCGCATACCGATAGCGACTGAACCACTGAGGACATACCGATGAGAGCTACCCACATACTGGCTCACTCATCGGCCTGCCTGTCTCCGATTCAAACAGTACGGCTTACTCGACACGCGCTTCAATCGTAACGCTTCCAGACTCCCGTAATTCCACCACTTGGTCGGCATCCAGCACGTACAACGCACCTGCTACCTGACCATCACGGCCACGAAATGGCGTCACTTTCTCCTGTGCTATTCTCATCATCTCCACACTCACACATTCAACGGTTTCATCCGCGCTAAATACGCCTCACGCACCTGCTCGCGCGGAATATTCGTATACAAATCCATAACCTCCTTATCACTGTCCCCGCGCAAATACCGCGTATAATGGTCAGGCATCTCCGCATTCCGTAACAAACTCGTGAAAATTGTCCGATAATAATGCGGCGTGAACTTGTAATGCCACCGCTTCTCGTCCACCTCGTCCATCACCCCGGCCCGCACCGCCGCCTCACGCACCTTCCGCCGGACCTGCTCGCGTTGCATCGGCTTGTTCCCTGTTTTCCGGAACACATACCCCGTCTCAATCCGCCCAACCGCCAGCAACCGCTGAAGCAAACTCACGGTCTCTTGATCCACTGGATTCACCGTTTCTGTCCCACCCCTCCGATCACGGAACCGGATAAACCCGGCTTCCAAATCCAGATCCTCCACGCGCACATTCGGTGTCGGCATTCCAGCGACGTACAGCC
This sequence comes from Haladaptatus ordinarius, assembly GCF_054177595.1. Classification (NCBI taxonomy): domain Archaea; kingdom Methanobacteriati; phylum Methanobacteriota; class Halobacteria; order Halobacteriales; family Haladaptataceae; genus Haladaptatus; species Haladaptatus ordinarius. The sequence continues at coordinate 1,555 of NZ_JBPEHH010000223.1, forward strand.
AGCTGGACGCGGGCTGAGTAGGCCCGCGTCCAGCGGCAGCCCTCTGCGTAAGCGACAGCTTCGCCTCTTGGCTGGACTGACGGCGCTCTCACTGGAGTGAGACCGCCGTCTTTGGTTGAATCATTCGCTCATCCGCGCCAGCTACTCTCGTCTCGCCCCAGAAACCGAGTCAGTAATCAGGAACGATGGGAACTACCGACATTCAACACTTCCTGCACCCGCGCCCCGGTCTTCGCCAACAACACAGCCACCGTCTTGTTCCGCAAATCCGGCAAGTGCCACACGATTTGCTTGCCGTTCTCCCATGTCGCCGTCTCCGGCCGCGGCCGCTTTTCCTTCGGAATCTCCTCTAACACCACTTTCGCCGGGTTCCCGGTAATCTCCGGGTACGACGGCCGGAACAACGCCCACGTGTAGAAACTGGAGAGATTCTCCACGTACTTGCGCTTCGTATTCTGCGCCACCGCCCGGTCGTGCAGGTCCATCACGTACTCCTCAATATCATCCACCGAGACCGCCGCCGGTGCAGTCTCAGGGAACCACTCATGGAAAACCGGTGAGTCGTCCGACTATACTCGTTCAGCGTCCGCAATCCACACCGGCTATGCGAGTGCTTGCGTTTCAACCAATCATTAATGCACGTATGCTTGTTCTTGAACACGCGTTGCTCCCAGGTCGGCCCGTCAATCAACACCTCGTATTTGGAAGCCATCACTGCTCACCATCGGCCACTTTGAATCCGAACCGCCGGTCGTACACTAACTCGCCCTGTGCGACCAGGAAGTACAGTTGCTCTTCGACGGGCTTCCACAGCACCTCGTTCACCGCACCGGACGCGACCATCCGCTCGACAATCTCGGAACTGTCGCTATGCGTATCCGTGACAAACCGTTTCACGAACTGTGGGTCATCGACACTGGCGGTGGCGGCCCCGGCCTGTCGCTCATTCGCCAGTTGCGCGCGCAACCGGTCGCATTCCGCGTGCAGCTCTTCAATCCGGTTCTCGATGTGCTGGGGGCCGTGCAACCCATCAGCGCGGTACGCGCGGGCTTCTTGAATGAGGTGGTACAGGTATTTGCTCCGCTTGGTGAATCCCTGCTGGGCGGCTTCCGCGTCCCAGTCCGCAGGATCGTCAGCGTTGCAGTACACTTGGACTTTCGTGGTCTGTTCGCGCAGGCCGGTGTTCGCGGCCTAGTGCTTCGTCAACCATAGATTGTTAAGAGACAATCTGTTAGAGAGGATATGGTAAACAAGGAGTATACGGTTGATCTTTCAGACGAGGAACGCACCGAGCTCGAATCGTTCG
>NZ_JBPEHH010000224.1:0-2838 GCF_054177595.1 Haladaptatus ordinarius
GCCTCATTACGCACCAATCCGGACAGCGGCTGAATCAGGCGACTGATTCAGTCGCCTCATTCTGACTACTACGTGTCAGCAACTGGTCTCTTGAGCCAGAGTGGACAACTAGCGACTTTGGCCGTGAGCTTGTCCTGATCTCGCGTGCCAGTGCCACGAGTGAGCTTCACAGTGAGTGAGACGCCGACGTCAGTCCGTTCGACGTACTCCGTCTCTGATGACAGCTGGCGATTTGGATTCGATTCGACGTCTGTCTCAGGTACTGGGTTGGACTCAGTCATGTGCACTCCGCGAGGGTCTCTGTCTGCCCCCGCACCCTTTCAGAGGGTGAAAAACGCCTCTCTGCACTCGATTCCGAAAAGAGGTACTGTACTCAGTAGTGGACGTCTGCCGGAATGATCCACAGCTGCTCGTCTGCATCAGGGACACGATTGAGTTGCTCTCGGTGACGAATCGCCCCACCGAATTCATCGTAGAGGAAGAGTGACGGCCCACGGTAGGCGCCAAGATTGTAGCAAGCGTGCCGGGCAAGATTCTTGTCGTGCATGAGTTCGTCAGTACTGAACTCATTGAGCGCTTTTCTTACCCGGTCGAGATTCCGTTCGAACTCCTGTTTGGTCGCCGTCCAGCCACGTTCTAAGAGTTCCTCTCCGTCGGCTGAATCGATTGGTGCCACAACCGGTAATTCACCCCACCGAGCCTTGCCTGCGACGGCCGAACTCTCGTCGTCGAACTCGGTACTGTCGAGACGAGTGCTTCAACGATATCACGGCAATTGAAGCAACTGGCAGCACGAGGACTTGTGGCCGTTCGGGACGAAGACGCAGCCTACTATCGAATTTCAGATACCGGACTCGCGTATCTTGACGGAGAAGTCCCTGCAGATCAACTTCTGTTGCCAGGCGAAGACTCGAAGCCAACCACGCCATGTCGAGCAAGCGTTTCGAGGTCACGACTAACTTGGCCCTTATCACGGTCGAGTTGTCGAGCAAGCTCGCGGACTGACGCGACGTCGTTGTCGGCGAGATACGTGATCAGGTCGCGCCGCTTTGGCGTGAGGATTTCAGCGGCACTCTCGTGGCTCAGGACGTGTACCCCGTCCATCCCACCGCGAGCAAGCGCTCGTGACATCTGTTTCGTCTGTGGCTGTGTCTTCACGGCGGCGATGAGTTCGTCACGGCGGACTGGATACCCGTTGTCGAATTTGTCCGCAAGCTCTGACCGAATACCGGGATCTTCTGCTCGACCGAACTCGCATCACCCCGCTTCACCCGTGCGTACAGTTCGACCTGCTGCAGCTTCCGCCGCAACCGATCACATCGACCGTCGGTGACGAACGCCGGTAAGATACGCGTTTTCTGGCGGGCTGAACGAGTGATCCGGCACTTGTAACCGAACTGCCCGATGCTTCGATGGCACTTGTTCAGTGGGAATACTAGAAACTCTGGGGTTCCTAAGTTGATTTCAACTTGCCGCCGTTATCCGGCCACGTAATTTATGATGCAACCCATAAATTGTTCAATAGGGTTTGTTATCCAATGTCAATGGACGCCGTCGTCTACAAGGGCGAGCACGACGTTGCTATCGAAGCGGTAGACGAACCGGAACTCGAACATCCGAACGACATCGTCGTCGATATCACGACGACCGCAATCTGCGGGTCGGATCTCCACATGTACGAGGGGCGAACCGATGCCGAGCCAGGTATCGTGTTCGGCCACGAGAACATGGGTATCGTCAAGGAGGTCGGCGACGGCGTCAGCACACTCAGCGAGGGCGACCGTGTTGTCATGCCGTTTAACGTTGCGTGTGGCTTCTGTGAGAATTGCGAAGAAGGGTACACCGGGTTCTGTACGAACGTCAATCCCGGATTTGCTGGGGGAGCGTACGGCTACGTCGCGATGGGGCCATATCAGGGCGGGCAGGCAGAGAAGCTTCGCGTCCCATACGCGGATTTCAACGCGCTGAAACTGCCACCAGGCGACGAACACGAGGACGCGTTCGCACTGCTGGCAGACATCTTCCCGACAGGATGGCACGGAACCGAACTTGCAAACCTCCAACCTGGCGACTCAGTTGCAATCTTCGGAGCGGGGCCGGTCGGACTGATGGCCGCCTACAGCGCGAAAATCAAAGGCGCAGCAGAAATCTACGTGGTCGACCGCGTTCCCAGCCGATTAGAGCTTGCAGAGGAGCACTGCGATGCGATTCCGATCAACTTCGAAGACTCCAACCCGGTCGAACAGATCAAGAATGCGCACGGCGGTGGTGTCGACAAGGGGGTCGACGCGGTTGGGTATCAAGCAATCGACGATGATAAGGAAGCCGACGATGCGTATGATCCCGCTCGGGAGAACCCCGCCATTGTCCTCAACCAACTCATTCAAACCGTCCGGCCGACGGGTCAAATCGGCGTTGTCGGGCTTTATGTCCCATCGGATCCTGGCGCACCCGACGAGATGGCTGCGCAGGGTCGGCTGGGTATCGACTTCGGCAAACTGTTCGAGAAGGGCCAGAAATTCGGCACCGGTCAATGCAACGTCAAAGAGTATAATCGTGAACTCCGAGACCTCATCATCCAAGGCCGCGCAGATCCAAGTTGGGTCGTCTCTCACCGAACTGAGTTGGCCGACGCGCCGGAGATGTACGAGCGGTTTGACCAACGTGAAGAGGGTGTGACGAAAGTTCTCTTGGAACCCTAGTCTGTTCCAAATCCATTTCGCTCATCTGTAGCGGTGAATACTTTCTCATGACTGGAGTTCGTAGCCTTCCCCAGCATGGTCAGCAGAGAGAGTGTCAACGAGGTCTTTCTGCCTGACAAAGAGGACTGTTTAGAGT
>NZ_JBPEHH010000225.1:0-2834 GCF_054177595.1 Haladaptatus ordinarius
GGTGGTTCGTGGTCTCGTGTTCGCCCCGTCTGCGCCGGGGCGAACACGTCGAACTCTTCGAGAAACTCGAAGGAGAGGTGCTCGAACAGCGCTAGCGTCTCTGTCTCCACGACATTGAAAAAGGACTCTACCGAAGGATCATCTTGCAGGGTCGCTGAACTCATTCCACATCAGCGTTCACCCTGCTCTTTGGTGTGCTAATCGTTCTATGACACCCTCCGAATAGCCTATACGGTCATTTCCTGGACAAAACGAGCCTACCGGAGCGGTGTCTTGCACTCCTGAAAACTGGAGGTTCGAAACGGACGAGTACCTGCTCTTGATCACCCAGAATCATGTGTCGGAGTCCCGCTGACGGTCCCTCGTGCTCGAGAACGATTAGGAGACGTCGAACTCCGCGATTTTCGTCGAGCCACAGGACGGACACGGCCGCTCGATGGCCTCAAGAGTCGTCCCACATTGCCGGCACTCGTAAATTGTGGCCCCATCGTCAGCTAACCACCGCCGCACCGGAGCGGGGAGTGACATGGTATATGTCCTTTTGCGTCCTACACAAAAAGCCTTCGCTCTCGTATCATCCCTGAATTACGTGAATCACGTCGTTTTGAGCTAAATTCATAATCAGCCCCACCGACCTCACGCAGCCAGAGTACCTATAACGTGCGAGGTTCTAACGTATAAAATAACTGTGAGAGGCAATGACTAGCGAGACTGAGACCCAACTAGTGCGCTCCCAACCATTGAGTGACTAGGTTTCGTTGGCCTTCCCAAGGGTCGGATAGAGTCGGTGAAGTTTCGTTCGAGCATCGTCAGTCGTGAATTGCCACGTGATAGAAGTCTCTGCCTCATTGCGGTCGGTTTCCCACGCAGCGACCTCCATTTGGAGGGTCGCTGCGTCCGGGATACGGCGATTCAGACACTGCGTTTTGAGAGCGCTGATCTCGATTTCTGCCATGTTCAGCCAGCTGCCGTGTTTCGGCGTGAAGTGAAATTCGAAGCGATCGAGGTACGCGCGGGCTTCAGTCGGGGGGAGAAACTCGTAGAAGGCGGCTGGATTGTGCGTATTGAGGTTGTCCAGAACTACCCGGATGCAGGCCGCATCCGGGTAGTGAACATCCGCGAGTTCTTGCATCCGTTCAACAAACTCACGTTTTCGGCGCTTCGCTGTGACCTCAACGTGTCGCCACCCGGTGAGCGGTTCGGTGGTCACGTGGAGCTTCTGCGTGCCGTTGCGCTCGTAGTGATAGTCTTCTCGCGCGACCGCTCCCGGTCGCGCCGGGAGCGGATCGCGCACGTGTCCCCGAAGCGTCTTGCTTGCCTCGTCAAAGCAGATCACCGGTTGGTCAGGATCGTACGGTTTGTGATAGAGTGAGAGGACGTCTTCCATCCGGTAGACGAACGTAGCATCGTATTCGGTCGGGATCAGCCAGGACTTAGAGCGGTGTGGCTTTAGGGTGTTTTTTTAGCCTCTGTCGGACGGTTTCCTCGGAGATCGAGTCGAACTCGATCTCCTCGAGAGCGACGAGATGGTCGGCAAGGAGGGCGTAGGTCCAGCGTGATCGTCCTTCTGGGGGCGGTGAGCAGGCAAGCGCGATGAGATGCGCCTCGCCCCGGCCGTCGAGTTTGGGTTCGTAGACCCGATCGGGCTTGCGGCGATGAATCGCCGCGAGCCCTCGTTCGGCGTAGGCTTTGCGCGTCCGGTAGGGCGTGGAGATAGAGCAATCGAGGTGCTCACAGATCGTCGGATCTGTGAGCCCCTCGTCGGCCTTCAGCAGGATCTTTGCACGGGTAATATCCTCGGCTCGGTGTTCACCCTTCGAAACGAACGCCTTGAGCTTCCTGCGTTCTTCGTCCGAGAGATTGACGATATTCTTCTTGCGTCCCATTCCTGTAGAGACGCGCTCAGACGAGATAGCCTAGGCTGTCCACGATTGGGGGCGCACTAGTGTTCGTCTCGTACCTGGGGTTCGCTCAGGTCGCGACGGTTGCAGGAGAGATCAAGGAACCCGGCAAAAACCTCCCACGGGCGATGATCGGAGGCGTGCTACTTGTGACGATTATCTACGCAGTCTCGATGCTTATCCTGCTCGGGGTCGTGCCGGTCGAGAAGGTAGCAGGGAAGGAGACCGCGATTACCATCGGTGCACGAGCCATTTTCAGTGCTTTTAGTGTTGGGGTTCTCGGCGTCAGTATGCTGACCTTTGGCGGGCTTCTGGCGACGGCGTCGTCGGCAAACGCATCGATGCTCTCGTCCTCGCGTATCAACTATGCAATGGGACGGGACGGACTGGTGGACGAACGCCTGTCAGAGGTTCACGATCGGTTCAATACGCCCTACCGGTCGATCGTGCTCACCGGTGCACTGGTTCTGGTGTTCATCGTTGTAGGAAACGTCGAAGTCCTCGCGAAGGCGGGGAGCGTGCTCCACCTGATGGTGTACGGGCTGTTAAACGTCTCGCTGCTGGTTTTCCGGCAGACCCGGACGATGAGCTACGATCCGAGTTTCGAGGTGCCGTTGTATCCCATAGTTCCCAGCCTCGGTGCGGTGCTGTCGTTAGGACTCATCGGGTTCATGGAGCTCCAGCAGATACTCCTCGCCGGCTCACTGGTCGTCGCCGGTGCCGCCTGGTACCTCCTTTTCGTCCGGAAGCGCGTCGACGACACGAGTGCGTTGCACCGGTACCGCTCGCCCACCACTGTCGAGGTGGAAGTCGAGTAGTGATTAACGTAACTTCTGGATGAATCCGCTGAGATGATTCTCAATCCACGAGCCTGCGAAACTCAGTCGGTCGGTCAATTTCGTGAAGATTTCATCGAGGAGGGCGCGGTACTCG
>NZ_JBPEHH010000226.1:0-2805 GCF_054177595.1 Haladaptatus ordinarius
GAACTCTTCGAGAAACTCGAAGGAGAGGTGCTCGAACAGCGCTAGCGTCTCTGTCTCCACGACATTGAAGAAGGACTCTACCGAAGGATCATCTTGCAGGGTCGCTGAACTCATTCCACCTCAGCGTTCACCCTGCTCTTTGGTGTGCTAATCGTTCTATGACACCCTCATATTTGTTCTATTATGGCGTCGCTGGGTGTCGTTCGGGCTCGGGCTCGTCATTACGGCAACCACGACGAGTATCGCGTTCTCGATCGGTGTGATCGTTCCCTATATCATGGGAGCGAGCCTAGGAACGCTTACAGATACACTGATCGTCGCAATCGTGCTCAACTCTCGTGTGAGAGTCGCAATCGTTCTGTTGCTCTTTATCACTGTGACCATTATCACGGTTATCGCACTCGTTCTCTACGACCCATTCTACGCCATGATAGACATCTTCCAAGAACGACTTCTCAAAGAAAGACGAATATTCGTCGCATTACTCGTATCGCTCGTCGTTATTCCGCTTCTATTGGTATTCGTTCCCTTTTTAGGGTTGCTCAAGGTGGGCCGGTTCGAGAAATGCGGCAGCTGGTCTGTCTCTGAGGAGCGGCTCTCAGAGAAGAACGAGGGCGAACAGAAAGTAAATGACGATGCTGATGATGTCTTGGAGCGCAGTGGCCAGTGGACCGCTGCCGAGAGCTGGGTCTACGTCTAACAGGATGAAACTTATACTGTACATTTCGGAATCATTCTACAGAGCTTTTTCCGCCTGTCCGTCGACACAGGGCTATGGAATCAATCGAAGAACGAGTAGTCAACGACATCGTACACCGAGATCGACACTACCGAGTTGAAGATTTTGTCAAGACCATCGAACGACACCATCATCGAGAGAAGCCAGGCATTCCCATGGAACTCATCGATGCGTATTCTGATGTACTCGGGTATGAGCGGGAACACACGAACACGTTGATCGAAGACCATCTCACCGATTCAACGACGTGGCAACCAGGGATCTCCTTGTACAAAATCAACGGGAATGTTAGCATCTATCCACTCTCTTGGCACGAACAACTCGATGACACTGATGAGATTGCAACGTTTGTTCAGGTGATGCTGGAAAGCAAATTGCCGTCCGATGGAAGCGCACCAAACCCAAATATGTGGGGTATTCCCCAAGAGGAGATTCTAACTGCGATAGAGATTATGACAGACTTCGACCGCGAAACCGGGAGAGAACTCATACAAAAACAACGGCTCGAGGGAAAAATTGTCATCTATGCATTCCAAAATCCAGAAGACCTTGTTCGACTTCCGGAAGCAAACCGGTGAGTGAACTCGTCGCCTAACGAAAATACTGCGACATCGGTATTAAACTATTCAGGGTCGTCACGGCCACTTGCCCGACCTACGTAGAAAATCGTCGGACATACTTAAATCCGCGTTAAGTACGGCTCAGTACGTCAGCACGACAGCTCGTTTCACAAACTGGAGGAGACGCCACTTCGAGACGATATCTGTCCCGTCCTGTGCCACCCACCAATGATGTTCGACAGTGAGAATTTCAACAAGACAAATTGGCTTGTTTCACGAAATATAAAATATTCCTTATATTTTCGGGTTCAATTCTGAATGGGCGGTGGTGCAGAAGTTCTCACAAGGAAGCGGTAGGACGAATCTGATGTGTCCACGACCAGCTCCGTCCTACCGGATAATGATACGGTCGCACAGGTTTTCAAAACACTGGAGACCGAGACAACCGCACTCTTCGAGCACCTCGATCTCTCGTTTCTCACCAGCTATCCCGTGTTCGCCCCCGATCCGAGGGGGCGAACACGGGTTCACGAGCCTCCAGAACTCCTGAAAGGTGTCCTTCACTGCTTCTACCACGACATCTACGGCCCACGGCCGATGGCGCGAGAGCTTCACAACGAAGATGTCTGGCGACAGTGTGGGTTCGAGCGCCCGCCGTCCCGGCGGACGCTCTCACGCTTCATCGCTGACTTCGAACTCGTCGCAGAAGATGTCTTCATCGAATTAGTCCACGAGCTTGCCGAGCAGGTACCGCTCGGCAAGCTCTTCCGCATCGACGGGACAGACATTCCCGTAGATCAGCGGGATGAAGGCGCGCAGTGGAACTACGATCACGCTGAAGACGACTTCTACTACGGCTACGGCTGCTGTATCGTGACCGCAGCAAACAACGTTCCCGTCGCAGCGGCGTTCACGCCAGCGAAGAAAGTCGATCAGGAGACAGCGATGCGCGTCACGCGTGACGCGCTCGCCGTCGAAACTCCACGCTGGATGGTCGGTGACTCGGAGTTCGACATGTTGGAGTGGCACGACCACCTGCTGGCGCAGGCGGTCGTGCCGATTGCTCCGTACAATCCACGAAACACGGCTGATCCGCTCAATATAGATTACCGCGTCGAGGAACGAATCAAAAAGCATAGCGACACGGTTCGTCTCTGGCAGAAACAGCTCGACGAGACGTATTCACACCGCTCACAGGTTGAAACGACAATCGGCGTCTGTAAGGATCTCGGCCTCGGGATCCCGCGGATCCGAGGCCGAGTGAGAGTCAAAGCGCACGTCTTCCTGGCTCTCTGTCTCCGGTTGGCCGTTGCACTCGCCAATCACCACCGAGGAAACGATGTGGCTAGCCCAATCATCCCGCTATGAGAACAGTTCTGCACCACCGCCCATTCGTATTCGGTTAAGACGTAAAACCAGCATACAGTGCTGCATTCACCTCCTCAAGAAGCGTCTGGCGTGACGGAGCTGGTTGTCTCGCCTCTCGATACCACGTGTTCGGGAGAT
>NZ_JBPEHH010000227.1:0-2759 GCF_054177595.1 Haladaptatus ordinarius
GAAGGTTCCGAGGCGTCTCAAAACACCACTTACAGGGCTATCTAAACTTCTTGGGCTGGATCCTCAACACCGACGACTGGTTCGAGCAGATCCTAAGTACTGACTTCTACAGATGAGCGCGTCAGAAAACCGAGCAGCGGGGCGCTCACTTAGAGCACGCGCCGTACTTTCTTCACGATACGTCGCCTGAACCGTCGTGGCAGGCGTCGCCACGCAAACATAGCTTTTCGGAACTTGCCCATCGTGAAACACCTCGATTACCGCTCGTCCCCGAAACGGGGAGTAAGGATTGACCACGCCGCGGTTTAACAGTGATGGCAGTTCGACGATTTTCGTCGCCGGTGGGATGGAGAACGGCGAACGACGAGAAGAGCGACGCGCCCGACGAGCGAAAGGCGGGGAATACAAACCGTGCGCCCACCGACGATGTGACATGGACCTCGCCGAACTCACCGACCGATACGACGACCGACTCAGGACGACCGACTTCGCAGACGTGGACGCCAGTGCGAACGGCCTCCAGGTCGGCCCGGACGACTTCGACGGAGAGCGCGTCGCCTTCGCCGTGGACGCCGCAGAACAGACGGTCGAGGCGGCGGTGGAGTGGGGTGCAGACCTGCTGGTCGTCCACCACGGCCTCTCGTGGGGGGGCATCGAGCGCGTGACCGGCCACCAGTACCACCGAATCGCACCGCTCGTCGAGAACGACGTGGCGCTGTACGTCTCGCATCTCCCCCTCGATTCGCACCCCGAACTCGGCAATGCGGCGGGGGTCGCAGATCTGCTCGGCCTCGACGCGCGCGAACCATTCGGCCAGATGGGGTCGGAGCATATCGGCCAGCGAGGCAGTGGCGCGTTCACGGTCGAGGAGATTCACGACCTGTTGGCGAGTGAACTCGACACCGGCGGACGAGACGTACGGGTGCTGGATTTCGGCCCGGAGACGGTCGAAGACGTCGCCATCGTCACCGGGAGCGGGGTCGACTGGCTGGACGAAGCGGCGGCAGTGGGGGCGGACGCGCTGATTACGGGTGAGGGCAAACAGAAGGTATACCACGAAGCGCGCGAGGCAGGCATCAACGTCTTTCTCGCGGGCCACTACGCGACCGAGACGTTCGGCGTGCAGTCGCTCCGGTCGCTCGCCGACGAGTGGGGACTGGAGACGACGTTCCTGGACGTGCCGACTGGTCTGTAACTACACAGTCATCCCGACTGATTTTTCACGGCAAGTCATACGTTTTCGTCGAAAAAGGAGGTATTAAAAGGGGGCGCTACGAGGTGTGGGACGTGTCCTGCGGGTATCAACGGCCCGAGAGGACCGCCGGAGCCATTTGGGTCACGCTCCGGTCTCGCCGGGCACGGGCCGCCGCCGACCGGCCCCGATAGCCGAGCCTTCGGGTTGCGGCTAATCGAAGCGTCTCTGGCGTCTGACCCGGCGTCACGCGCGCCCTCGTGGCAGTCGGCAACACAGTTTCTAATCGAGGCATTGAACCACCTGCACGCGACAGAGTGGCGTATGAACGACGACCACGACGAGAGAGCGCACGGCGAGGAAGGCCACGACGAGCGCGACGAGCACGGCGGACACCCCCAGGACGAACGGCACGCCCATCGTGAGGAGTTCCACCACGACCCCATTGCCCACGCGGAAGTCCGCGCCGGAATGACCGTCGGTGAACTGGCCGACGAGTACGGCTCCGCGGGCGTGGGCGCGGCGAACCTCCACGAAGCCGTGGACATCTACGCAGAGATGCTGGGCGAGGACGTTACCAGCTTCTTCGGGCTCGCGGGCGCGATGGTTCCGACCGGAATGCGCCGCATCGTCGCCGACCTCATCCGTGACGGGCACATCGACGCACTGGTGACGACGGGCGCGAACCTCACTCACGACGCCATCGAGGGCATCGGCGGCAAACACCATCACGGAAGGGCACACCCTTCCTGCTCACACTCGCAAAACTCGCGTGAACATGGAAGGGACGAACAACACGACAAGTCGATGCGCGAGCACGACGAGCAGTTGCGCGACGAGGAGATAGACCGCATCTACAACGTCTATCTGCCACAGGAGCATTTCGCGCTGTTCGAGTCTCACCTGCGCTCCGAGGTCTTCCCCAACATCGAGGAGACGGTGAGCATCCAGCGCATGACCGAGGAACTGGGTCGCGCCAACAGCGAGGTCAACCAGCGCGAGGGTATCGAGGAGGACGCCGGAATCGCTGCGGCGGCCTACGAGAACGACGTGCCCATCTACTGCCCGGCCGTGCAGGATTCGGTGCTCGGACTGCAGGCGTGGATGTACTCCCAGACCTCCGATTTCACCCTGGACGCCCTGAAAGACATGACCCACCTCACCGACCTCGCGTTCGAAGCCGAGAAGTCCGGCGCGATGGTTGTCGGCGGCGGTGTCCCCAAGAACTACGTCCTCCAGACCATGCTCGTCTCGCCCTCGGCCTACGATTACGGCGTTCAGCTGACGATGGACCCACCTGAGACGGGTGGGCTCTCGGGAGCGACGCTGGACGAAGCGCGCTCGTGGGGCAAACTCGAGAAGTCGGCCCGGAATGTGAGCGTGTACGCCGACGCGACCATCACGCTTCCGCTGGTCGTCGCGGCGGCGCGAGAGAGAATCGAGTGACCCACGTTTTCGGGATCTCGATAGCTACAAACCACCAGACAGCTGATACACTGCTCAGAATTGTTCCCAGTGAGACTGTCGAGAGAAACTGTTTGTGAAGAAGTGTTACTCTTCGTCTCCA
>NZ_JBPEHH010000228.1:0-2634 GCF_054177595.1 Haladaptatus ordinarius
CGATACCTTCTCGACTCTCCGCAGCGTTCGTAGGGTTCTTCGTCTCGCTTTCGGTGTCCTTCCGGTGTGAGACCGAGCTTTTGCTGCCGCCGTTATCGAGAGAGTGGACAACTAGCGACATTGAAGAAGGACTCTACCGAAGGATCATCTTGCAGGGTCGCTGAACTCATTCCACCTCAGCGTTCACCCTGCTCTTTGGTGTGCTAATCGTTCTATGACACCCTCACTATGAAGTAAGAGTCGAGGTTCTGTTACCGTCAGTTTGGAGCGAATTCGTACCTCTACATTCAGAACTGCCTGTCTGGGACTGGTCTCAGAAAGCTCCGAGAGAATCGGTCGTCAGTAGCCTGATTGAATCGTTTCCGATTGGAGTTTCCGAAAACGCAGTTCCCACCAACGCTCATTCGGAGAAAGGCAAGGAAAGCCGACCGCAAGGCCCTCACAACCAGCCAAACCTTGAGCGTCACATGATGGCGCAGGGAAGTTGTGTTGGCCAGGTGTGAGAGCGCAGTTAGATCATCGTACGGTGGAATAAAACACGTTCCGGTAGCACAAATACTGATTGTAGTAACCCACATACTCAAACGGACGGTACCAGTCAGCATGCTCCGACAGTTGCTCAATTCTGTAGTCAATAATCGGTGAGTCGGAGCTTCCCTTCGACCTCATAGAGATGGCCTTTCATGTAGAGCCGTTCGATGATATCCTCGGCAGCAGGGCGCTCAAGATCCTCTTCGTCGTTGAGAATTGCATACGCTTGCTCGTACGTGAGCTCTCCCGCATCCGGAAGTGCGGTCGCGAGCGCGTCGAGCGCATCCTGCGCGAGTGGGGTCAGTGGCGACGTCCCATTCGAACTCATTGCTATCTCTGGATTTGAGAGCCGTACAGGTAAGTACACGGGATACCACTAGAGAGGATGGATACCCCCCACTTCTCACGGTCAACTCCGAACCGAGCGCATCTTCCAAGGCGAACACTCTTGGGTTAGTATACTATACTAACCACCAATGCCCAACAAAATCAAACGTTCCGGCGATGGCCTCGCTCTCCAAGTCACAAAGCCTGCCCGAGCCGCTGGACTCATTGAAGAGAAAGATGACGAGCCCACTCGCTTCGCAGATATCCGCGTGTTTGCATTCGATGGCCTCCTTCTCGTCGTCGACATCAACCGCATCACAGATGAGAATATGGTCGAACTCGCAACGTCAGCCGCTTTAGACACCGTCTCGATCCACCGCGTTACAAACGCTTCACTCCAAATCGCAGGGAATGGCTATCAAGTGCAACTCCCCGGTGCTGCAGATGCTGGCTTTCACGTGGGTGACCGAGCGCCTTGTACGCCAGCGCCAAATCTGCTCGTGATTGCCGCAGAAGGATCGGGACGAGTGGCAGCCGATATAGTGACGATTAGAAAAGAGCAGGTCTGAGACCAAACGGACAGTTGTTAGTACAATATGCTAACTACCTCTTCTACTTAAGCCATATAACGATTCTCGAAATCGCACCAAAAATAGAGTTCACTTGAGTACCTCAAAGAGAGCTTCCGTCCTCCTCTCGAGCAATAGACGTAAACGGTATACCGATTGAGAAACGACTAGTGGGTATGAGTGACGCTGCGAAAAAGAATCTAGAAAATATGGGCCGAGAACTGCTCAAGCAGTCGCAGCACACACCGCTCGAAGCCCGGATGAAAGCATTCCTCGCCGACCACCAAGCTCCCGATGATCTAAAGAAAGCGCGGGAGCAAATAGCGAAAGGTACACCCATCTCTGATCTCGTCTCTGAAGACCGCGACGAACGTCTCTAATTACAAATGCCGTCTTACTTTTTCGATACCTCTGCCCTCGTGAAGCGCTACTATGATGAACAAGGGACAAACGTAGTTGACGCAATAATCGAACCAGTCGAGAATGACGTTCTCATCACTTCACTTGCGGTAATCGAAACCGTCTCTGCGTTTCGTCGAAAGCAGAACCGAGATTCAATCTCCCGCGACGAAGTCGATTCACTCCTTGCAGCATTCTTCCACGAAGCCCTCGAAAACTTCCAGATTGTTCCCCTGGACGAACAGTTGTTCGACTACGCCTTTGAGCTGATTCTTGAAGACGATCTTCGAACACTCGACAGTCTTCAACTCTCAGCTGCACGTGCGCTGGCGACCAACGTCGAAGATCTCACGTTCGTCTGTGCAGACAAAGAACTCGTGAGTGTCGCACAAGCAAAGGAGCTTCCAGCAATCAATCCCGCGACAGATGACGCCCAGTGACCGCCGGAAACAGATGGCACGAGCGCTTGCTCGCGGTGGAATGGAAGGCGTCCATATCCTGAGCCACGAAAGCGCGGCTGAAATCCTTACTCCAAAACGACGTGACCTCATCACATATCTCGCCGAGAACGAAGTTGCGTCAGTTCGTGATCTTGCACGAGGGTGTCATAGAAGAGTTCTCACACCGTGATCACGGTACTTCCCGGATTGTCTCCACGTTCGTAGTTGGTGATGGCGACGACGAGACGGAGGCACAGCGCGAGGAACACCTGCGCTCGTGCATGAACGCGGCCTCGGGCGTGCGTTCGCCCGAGGCCGCAGTCCTTGACTGATTCATTGGTTCGTTCAACCCCACTCCGCCGGTTGTA
>NZ_JBPEHH010000229.1:0-2488 GCF_054177595.1 Haladaptatus ordinarius
CGAACACGTCGAACTCTTCGAGAAACTCGAAGGAGAGGTGCTCGAACAGCGCTAGCGTCTCTGTCTCCACGACATTGAAGAAGGACTCTACCGAAGGATCATCTTGCAGGGTCGCTGAATTCATCCACCTCAGCGTTCACCCTGCTCTTTGGTGTGCTAATCGTTCTATGACACCCTCAGTCATCGGTCCTGTTTTCCACCAGCTACCGATACCGCGGATGAATCCACGCTAGTCCATCGCCGAAGAGCGTTATCCACGACCTCGCATTCGACAACTGACGCCAGACGACCGCAGTGGGTTCGTCCGCAATGCCGTGCTTATCGAATCGCACCTGCACCAGCGTCTTCGCCACTGAGTCGTGGTACAATGCTGTGTCTACATCCTCTGTGAGTCCAACGAGCGTTAGAGGCCCTGTTCGTGCCGAAGCAGCGCCGCAGCCATCTTGTCCGCGTGGACACCACGTCGATTGGTGATGATTATAGAGACCAAGCTCTGGAAGATATCGTGTTGGTCGACGTGGGAGCCGTCTCCTCTACGGCCATTACTTCCCCCGCAGTGTGAAAGATCGACCACAACTTGGACACTGTAAGGTACCAACGTCCGAAGATTCCTCGTCGCTGTTCGATGATTCCTCGTATTCCCATCGCGGATGGTAGTCACCACAACGAGTACAGATGACGTGCTCTGATTGATCTGCGGGAACGTGAAATTCTACGCCGTCGATTGATTTACTCATATCAATGTGCCTCCGAGGTGGTCTTTTCTGGCATAGATAGAGAGGAACGGCAGACGAGTATAGGCGTGACCGGGTGGGTTCCGATCCTTCCGGTACCAGGAAATCAAGAGACAGAAGCAGGGCCACGAGATTCCGATATGTTTCCAAATCGGCCGAGTCATCGACGACTAACGAACCAATCACAGGCCAGCGTTCGTAGGAATGACCTTCTGATGCAACTCACAGGCCGGTCGCACAGCACTGTCATTGCTGAGTGCCGGCAGTCTGGAACCACGGTCGAGGCCGAAACGAACGAGCGTCCGGAATGTGATCATGAGGGATCGCAGTTTACCGATTCGAGAGGCGAGAGTCGTTGGTATCGGGGTGAACCATAGTCAGACGAAAGGATAGAAGTATGCGAAACAGATATACGCATTACAAACAAAAATATTGTAAGGAGCGACAACGATGTCGTACGAAGCAACAATCACCAGCAAGGGACAAATCACCATCCCAAAGAAAGTTCGGGAGCGACTCCAGCTCACAGAAGGGCAGAAGGTTCTCTTTCGGTTCGATGAGGACGGTGGAGTCCGAATGATTGGCGTTCCAGATGACCCGATGGACCGTCTCAAAACTGCCCGGAAGCGTGCCGCTCCACTTGAACTCGACGCAGCAGAGTTGTTAGAGCGTGAACGTCGCGAGTGGAGCAGACACGCGTGATCTATCTCGACTCGTGGGTCTGGCTCGAATATGGTCTTGATGGGGCACTGTCGGACATCGCCGAAGAGACGATTCACGATGCGCGGGACACTGGTGGTATCGTTTCAACGATCACCTTGACAGAGGTTGATTATATCCTCAATCGCGAGGTTAGCAGTGAAACTGCAGACCTTGTAACGAGTGCTATCGAGGATTTCGAGCAGATACACGTCATTCCTGTCACGAGTGAAATCGCATTATACGCATCACGGCTCCGCACGAAATACTACCAACGTCGGGAGCGTGAACTGTCATATGCAGACGCAATTCACCTCGCAACAGCTGTTCTCACCGACTGTGAAACCCTTCATACGGGAGATAGCGACTTCGAAGATCTAGATGAACTCGAAACAGTTGTTCATCACCTATCTAACTAGACGGTTTTCACGGCGAATCAGTATATCCAAGCATTGTCTTTCGAGCGATCATCAACGGTTGTAATATTGAGTGGTAGACATGTGTCTCGACCACTCCGAAGACGAATTCGGTGAGGGAGAGATTACTGATTGAACGTGTTGGACTACCAACAGTCCTGTTTTTTCGCCCCCTGACGGGTGCGGGGCGTTCACTCACGAGCGTCTCGATGACCGGTGATTCAGATGGCGACCAGAGACATCTACGAAAACGGCTTCGACGAAGACGTACCGAGCGAAACGACTGACCTGTGTCCTGAATGCGACGGACAGGTAAACACGAATACACGAGAGACGACCTGCGACGACTGTGGGCTCGTCGTCGACGAACATGACATCGACCACGGTCCAGAGTGGCGCTACGACGATGGAGAGACGAACAGAAAACGAACTGGGGGATCACGAACGCCGACGTACCACGATTACGGACTCACGACGGCTCTGTACGGGCAGACGGACAGCAACGGAAACACACTTTCAGAATCGGTACTTCCCAACCGATGTGAGAACTGAAGCTAAAGCGTTAGTCTAATTAGGAAGATGTCTGGTTGAGTGAATGTGTTCAATATCCCTCAGCCAGACGGTGCTCTTTCGGACTCG
>NZ_JBPEHH010000230.1:0-2401 GCF_054177595.1 Haladaptatus ordinarius
TGAGACGGTGTTCCCCCGGGAACGCTGGGCGAGGACCTTCCGGTCACTCGCCCAGCTCATCCTCGAAGAGTTGGCCCAGTCGTTGGGGTATCCACCGCCGAACTTGTCGGAGTTGCTGTATCGTGACGCCCGCCAACCAGAGAAATCACGCCTCTTACTCAGCGAACGAGTGGCTGAAGCCTTCATGAGGCGATCCAGTGCTTAACCGAACACCAATGGGTGTCAGAGTATCAGACGGATATCAACGCTGCGCTCAACATTGCAGATAGATACGACCCTGCTGGAGAGAGCCAGCCCCGAACCTGCTCGAATTCGGGCGAGAAGGTGGCTGGCGATGACTCTGGCGGGGATGGGGCCTGTTTGACCGGGCCACAAGACACGCTCGCGGAGACTGAGTCTAGCACCCAGAGCGATACTGGCACTGCGGGGGCGAGGTAGATGAGGCGAGCGCGCATGCGTCTTGAAACCGTGAAGGCCTAACTACGAGTGGCCGAAATCACATGATGGGATTCCACGCCCAGGGCGTGGAGGAGGTCAAGTACAATAAGCCTCCTGAATATTGCTGCCTTGAAATCCCAGATGACTATGACCTACATTTCGCAGGTGGCGGAGTGGTGGACTGAACAGCCAAGAAAGTTCACAGGTTTTCTGCTGTTGTATATTCTGTTGGCAGTATATTTTTATAAAGTTACGCGGACCAGCGGTCGAGAGGTTAGGAACCCCTCGCCTTAACCGCTAGGCTACACGCCCCGATACAAGCTGGATCTCACGTAGAATAAACAGTTACTTTTCGGATTCGGTGTCGGTTTCCGTCACCGTCGTCCATTCGAATTCGGTCTCGGCGGATTCGGTGTCGGTTTCCGTCACCGTCTCGTCGTCCACCCGCGCCCTCGGCTCGTCGTCAGCGATCTCGCTGCTACCGGCGGACGACGTCCCCGCCTCTTGCATCTCGCGGAGCTCGTTCTCGACTTCCTGGCGGCCTTTCTTGAACTCGCCTATCGCCTCGCCTGTCGAGCGCGCGAGCTTCGGAATCTTGTTTGCACCAAAGAGCAGAACCGCGATGAGCAAAATCATCGCGAGTTCCATTCCACCGGGAACCGGCCCAAATAGTGGTATCATTCCGTATATCCTCTAATTATTGGTTACCCACTCACAATTATGACTTATTAGGCTTACGATTAGAGGGAACCGATTATAGCGAACGAAGAAGAAACGAGCGAGCAACCCTTGGATTCGGATCTTATAGGATTGCAGGCGAGAATACCACGCCCTTGAGGGCGTGGATGAATCGCCGTCTTTGTTCACTTTCACTGCACGGTGCAGTCTTAGGTGCGTTTCGTGCGTATCCTTCACTGTCGATTCGATGGAACCCCATCGGATACTGACAGTCCGACAACTGGCAGTTGACTCGGTGTTTGCCTCATCAAATAAGTAAGCCCTCGAACGCGCAGACCGACACAAAATAATCAGATACCTCCGAATCCATCGCTGGATAGGACTAACGGTGCCGTGGCAGTGCCAGCACCTCGTCGGGGTGTAAACTGTAACCATCCCAACTCAGCAAGACCGGCTTGTGGGAGCCCCGCGTCTTTAGCCGCGGGAGGATGTCACGCTTACTCGATCGCGAACGGGATTCTCCACCTCGATCGATCGGAAGACGTTGACGCCATCATCGTCGGACGAGGCGGCGGCAGTGATTCAAATTTCCAACCATTCGATTCCGAACAGGTTACGGAAGCCATCTTCACTGCGAACACGCCGGTTGTGACCACAATCGGGCATACTGAAGACTGACTTATCGCTGATCAGGTCGATTTAGTGTTTCTTATCACTTAATTCATGTTAACTGTATGTATCGCTCCTATGGCGAATAATAGAAATCCGGCGACAAATAGGAGACGATGCATTGTTATGTGTGACCGCATGACGTTCATATATATTCAAACACTGCATCTACTATTGTTATACACAGCCTGAACGATAATAGTGAAAGCTTGCGAACTCTTTTGGTTACTGGTGTAGCCACTCGATCTATATAGCTAGACGATTGATGACAAGGCTAGTCATAACTATCTCGTCCCGTCTAGAATCACTGTACCACCGGAAGAAAAAGTAACACTCCATACTAGGTGTGGGTCCAATTCAGCCTCTTAGCCATATTGGAGGTCAGGAAGTGCTGCCAAGAACAACGGTGGCGACACGATCATCATCACGAACGCAGACGGGACAATGGTACTCGAAAAGCAATATACCGAGCGTGTCATAGAAAGCCTCCCAAGGGAGGCCGCAGGGTTTTGAAACTGTGTCCAGCAGTACCAACGCCCTGCAAGACGTCGCTTCGGTAGACGACTTTTTGAATGCGGCGGCGACCGAAACAGTACCGCTGTTCGAACACCTTGAA
>NZ_JBPEHH010000231.1:0-2304 GCF_054177595.1 Haladaptatus ordinarius
CGAGCGCGTGACTGGTTTCGTCAGTTCCGCGAGATTGCGCTCATAGCTGGCGTTCACAACATTGAACAATCGATAGAAGCGTGAATGCGAGAGATATTCGCGGATTCAATTGAGCCGTGACTACTGTATCGACCTTCCTCCAACAGTGTTTGGAGGCGGGCGATTTCTCGTGTGGGTTCGCGGAACCTGTCGAACAGGTTGCGTCCTTCGTACAGGTATTGCTTGCCGGTCGTAGTTGTACAGGCGACGAGGTTGTTCGCACCGATGTCCAGAGCGGCTTCTTCCGAAGCCAGTGGTTGTGCCAGCCGAGAATCATCGACGGTGACTGGCTGAAAGGCCCTGAACGATTGGGCTTGCTCGTCGTAGAACAACTCCAACCGACCCTGTTTCTCGTACTCGTTCCAGTTGGGGTCGCCCCGAACTTCGAGTCGGAGGCGTTCGCGGTGTCCCAACCCATACTCGTCTTTCAGGTCTTGGCCGACGAGCATTTCGAGGCGAGAGTATTCACCCTACTTGACAGAGTACGACGTATTGCGGATGTACGTGCGGAGTTCTCGCCCGTTTTCTGAGTTCCCCCAGAAGCCGGGCTTGCCGTTGGCTTCGCCCTTCTCTTTGAGGCTGAAGAACGACCGCCACGCTTCGCGGTTCTTGCGTTCGATTTGCTGAACCGTTGAAGCACCGAGAACACCACCGTAGCGTCCGCGATACTCGCTGATGTCCCAGATGTCGCCGTCCGGGTCGGCGTGGTTCTCGCGGCGCTCGTAGTTGATTTCGTTCCAGAGAGCGGCAGAAGCGTCCAACAGGCGTCGAAGCAACTCCTCGTCCTCGTCGGACTGCGGAACTACCTCGAACGTGTTGGCCCGCTTCATCAATTACTGGTTGTGCCGGGACACACATTAAGATGTGGCTTGTGTGTTACTGTATGGTCGAAGTGCGCATCGAGTTCGATGACGAGGAACAGTACAAGCGGTTGAAGGAGCTGAAGAAGCACCGTGTGGGTTGACGTGGAAGGGATTGCTCCTCGAAGGCGAGATGAAAGTCAGGGAGGATACCCCCGGAGTGAACGCCGAGCGTGGTTCGTAAAATGGGGTGGCGAATTCATGCCCGACCCAAATGCGGGATTCTCGCCTTGATTAAGGTAGCTGTCGACCAGCCCGTTCCAATGGGCCACCTGCATCGATGTGCAAGATATGTGCATACACCGGAACCGTTATCGGGCTGTGTGCAGAACTTGCACATAGGATGAGCGCGAGTGACAAACCCCGACGGGTTCACTTCCAGTCCCCGGAGTATCTCGTCGAGCGTCTCGACGCGATCGCGGACCTCTTCGACAAAGACCGGACGGATGTCCTCGTCGAAGCGATCCGCGAGTACATCGAAGAGACCGCCGACAGCGAGACGTTCCAGGAACTGGTGGCGACGAAATACTACGACGATCAACTCGAATTCGAGACGGTCAAGCAGCTGGTCGGCGCCGAGACTGCCCAACGGCTTCGGCTCCTCAAAGCGGATCTCGAGGGTGAACCGTTCGATCTTGCTGCGCCTGCGGAGGTCGACATCTACGGGGACGACGCGACGACGGTCGATACCGCCGACGGCGACGAGCGATGAGCAGGCCGCGGCTGCGGACCGTCGTCGCCGACACGAGTGCGCTGGTCAGTCTCGCCGTCCCACGAGCCGACGCAGCCTACGACATCGACACCGCTCCGGATCCCCTCCAGTATTTCCTCACTTCGTGTGACGTCTCCGTGCCACCGGAAGTCGTTGCAGAGCTCCGTGACATGGCCCAGTACCAGGACATCCACGGCGCTGCAGCGGCCAATGTCCTCGCCGCTCGCACTCACTACACGGTCGACGACCCCTATGAACGAGCCGACACGCCCGACTCACGACCGACATTCGGCCTCGACGACGGCGAAACCGACGGCATCGTGCTCGCGAACGCCCTCGACGTCGACGGGTTTCTGACCGACGAGTTCGGCGGCACGAATTTCGCGCTCATCCATGCAGTCCTGCAGGGCCCGCGTATCGTCCCGACACCACGGTTGCTCTGTGACTACGCCCGCAACGACCACATGACCCATGAAGAGGCACGAACGCTCATCGTGACGATTAGCCCGCATCGGAGCTGGGAGAACAGCCCCTACGTCGCTCAATTATTGGCTCTCTTGGAGTAGAAGTACGGTTGCCTTGTTTTGCCGCAGAATGACGACAGTCTCAGACGCTCTCACGGTTATCTTCCGTCAGATTAACCGGGAAATGGACGCCGTCTGGCGATATGGCATCGCTCAGACGGCTAGCGCG
>NZ_JBPEHH010000232.1:0-2296 GCF_054177595.1 Haladaptatus ordinarius
CGATACCTTCTCGACTCTCCGCAGCGTTCGTAGGGTTCTTCGTCTCGCTTTCGGTGTCCTTCCGGTGTGAGACCGAGCTTTTGCTGCCGCCGTTATCGAGAGAGTGGACAACTAGCGAGAGTGATGAGTAACTACTCGGGTCCGCCAGCTGACTCAGAACATCACTGAAAGAGCAATTGCACCGAGAAACACGATTCCAAGAGCCCCAAAGAGCTGTGTGGCGCGGAAGCCATTCGGAAGGGCGCACTCTCCGACTGCTGCTAACCCTCTCACTTTTTCCAGTTTATGTCACTCCAAACGACGCTGTCCGATGTGGCCGCCCAGCGAACGCTGACCGAGTGCGCGGATACGACCAAACGCGACAACACACCGACGACTGACCGCGACCTGCTTGACCGAGCGCAAGTACATGCGGCGGACGTCGCGGTTGAGCATTTCCCGGACCTACCGGTTGAAGCGATTGAGTGAGACGTGTCCCACCACGCGAAACGGCAGGCAGGCGTCACTAAGTACGACCCTGCGAACGGCGAGATAACGATCTCGATCGCGTGGGACGCCTTCGAGCAACACGGCTGGGAGCAATTCAATCAGTAATCTACTCGCTTCTTCGAACGACAACAGTATCTCCAGCGACGGAAATGCAGCACCCGTTAAAGCTGAACGTCACCGAATTCTCCTTGTGGTCGGTTCGTCTACTCGATTCACTGAAAAGGCCGTCAAGGTGAACAGGATCCATCACAGAGTAGAGTGGATCGAGGTCGATCACTGGCGTGTTCGTAAGGGCAGCAGTTGCCCGAACGACGGCTTCACTCGGCGTTTCTCCCTCCCCGATTTCATAAGTGAGTTCGGTGGCTTGGCTGGCAGTCTCGTTATCGTCTGATGAATAATTTGTCATTGTTACGAATGGATCTCACTTTGGAAATCGGGACTCTGGTAGTCGAGGTGATCGAGTCGTGGTCCAAGTAATTCCCGAACGAGGACGACCAGCGGGTTGTCTTCGCCGTCTCCAACTATTGCCCGCTCCTCTGGGTAACTGCCATCGGAGTTTGGCTCATCCAGAATAGCGAGCATGACCTTTCGGCGGTCGACGAAAACCAGGCGACCGACCCTCGGGTACCCCGATGGCGCTCTCAACCATGCACGTTGGGGTTCCCAAAGCGTGACTTCGGGCAGACGTTTGCGACAGAGATCGCAGACCTCGGGATTCTGTGACCCCAGATACAGCTCTACACCTCGGCTGATAGCGTCTTCCGCGTGGCTAAGACACTCCTCTTCGAGCAAATCAGTGCTGACGTACATGCAGAACAGTTCCTCGTCCGCCTCGTCGGCAAGTTGTTTGCCGTACTCGATCGCTGCCTGATGGCCTTCGAGGACCCCGATCGAGTTCTCGGTAGATTGGGAATCGGTTGGAAACTTCGCCAGCAACTGGTCAAAAACATCCTCGTCGAGCCAGTCGATCTCTGGTACTACATCGGCACGAGGCGAAACGATGTTCTCCTCTAAATCGTAGTCAATTACCCCGTATTCTGCAAGTCTTGGGAGAGAGTTATGATGCAACGAGAGCCGTTCCTGTTTGAGCTGACGCTCGTACTCGTCAGCGCTGATCATCGTCTCGTCTCGTTTGACTAGCTGTTCGGCCAGCTCGGTCACGTGGAGCGGCCTTTTGGCATCTTCAAGCACAGCCAGTATCTCCCGATAGTGGGGATCGGATAGAATAGCCGTCCTATTTCGACGCACATTGCTAGTCATATTATTCCAACGCAATAGCTCAACACCGATAAGTCGTCTGGCCTGTGACAGACTGTAGTAAAACTGGCGACGGAACACTCGACGACGTGACCGACGAACTGATGGCCTGCACGTGTCCGCACCACGTCCACCGCAATGCCTTCTGCAAACACATGGCCGCCGTCAACGACACCATCGGAGATATTAGGGAGATTGCAGGCGCTAAAACCTCACTCTTTACGTGTGAGGTGATGTCATTTGTCTGGATCCCTGTGCACAGTGAGAACAGGGATGTCGGCGTGCCGCACTATAGCTTCAGTAACGCTTCCCAAAGCGTTCGTTTGACACCTGTTCGGCCGTGAGTACCTCAGAGGGTGTCATAGAACTCTTGTCACACCGTGATGATTGTGCTTCCCGGATTGTCTCCGCGTTCGTAGTTGGTGATTGCCATGACGAGACGAAGGCACAGCGCGAGGAACACCTGCGCTCGTGCATGAACGCGGCCTCGGGCGTGCGTTCGCCCGAGGCCGCAGTCCTTGACTGATTCATTGGTTCGTTCAACCCCACT
>NZ_JBPEHH010000233.1:0-2265 GCF_054177595.1 Haladaptatus ordinarius
GCGAAGTCAGCAGCGATGTAATTGCATCCGGGGAGAGTCTCATACAACCTCCCCTTCGCTCTACGAGTTCAGGTAGCCGTCGGCTTGCGATTTAGCCTCTTAACCGAATACGAATGGATTCTACACCGGCACCCAGATGCTCACGATCGACGGCGAGACGATGACCCGGCCTGGAAGTCGAGAAAACGTCTGGATACATGACGAGCAGACTGGCGAGTACGTGCTACGCGACAGTGAGGGCACCGTCCATGCGCGCTTCAAGACAGCAGCCGACATCTTCACCGACGCGAATGCGTACCCGAGCGGTGGCGAGCGGAATATCAAGCCGCCGGTGATCCCCGAGTACGAAATGGATGGCGACCTGAGTGAGGTCGAGTGGGACGTGATCGTGGTTCCGCCAGAGACGCAAACACCGATGGATATCCGACTGTATGAAGGCGAGACACAGACACCGCTGACGGATCTGGTAGACGATGAGTCCGGTTATCAGCTGGAATCGAACGTCGAGAGTACCGATGAATCAGCCACAGACAGTGAGAGAGACGATCATGAGATGGACAACGAAGACGACGTGGACACCAAGCGAGAGGAAGGTACAGCGTCGACTGCCGGGAACGTGAGCAGCGAATGCGATACGAACAGAGACGAGAAGGAGAGTACCAAGTCGGACAGTGGATTTGGCGTATTACGATAGCTTTGTGTCGGCCTCTGCGAGGATCTGTTGTACTTGCTTTTGCGTTTCGTCGTCTTGTGCTCCGGAGATGACTTCGAGGATGTCGATGATAACTTGCCGCCGCTGGCGGGTTTCCGCTTCGAGGTCTTTGATACGATTTTCAAGCGCTGTTACCCGTGTGGCAGTCTGTGCGGTTTCTGGTGGTGAGAGCACGTCGTCATGCTCTTCGATGAATGCCACTCCGTCGTCGGTGAGCTGCCACACGCGAGCACGTGAGCCACCTTGCCCAGTGTATGTGCGATCCGGCTGTTGCTCAATGAGATTCCAGCGGGTGAGCAGCTTCAGATGATGGTCGATACTTCCGGTGGGAACGTCGGCCCGCTGTCGAAGTGTTGACGTATTCAATGTGGCCTCGTCGGCCCGGTTGAGTGTGACGAGCATTTTCCGGCGTTGGTCACCTAGCTTGTCTCGCATTTCTTCAGGGGTTGGTGTGGAGGTGTCAGAGTTCATAGTATGGCTACACCCAGCACTATTGAGGTAGTACACCTTCAATATTAGGGCACTATACAGCTGTATCAAGAACTCCCGATAGCTGTGCATGAAGCGGTAAACAACACCAAAAAATAACGGCAAGGGGGCACCCCCTCAATTCTATCAGAAACTGGAAAGGAGTGTGCGCGACACAACGCGGGGGCTGACACCCCCGAATACAGAGTAAACAGACCCACGACGAAAGTAGGCAAATCCAGGACAGCGAGAGCCAGTGGGCACCCCCAATCTATCACAAAACAGATGATGCAAGTACAGACGAAACGAGAGCACCCCAATAGACTTCCAGCAGAGGTATCTGGGGTAATGCGACAGAGCAGCCAGCTGGGGGGCAATAGCACCCGGACAGTCTGCCAGAACGAAGCGTCGACGACGAGGACACGAAGAATGGGACAGTCCACACTGCAGGACAGCCGAGAAAGAAGAACAACGAGAGGGTGGACAGTCAGGCCGAGCCGGACAAAGGAGAACAACAGAGTGACGAAAGGGACAGTCCAGCAGCGCGACCAGCGGGTACATAGAGAACAACGTGGTCCGACAGGACCAGCGATACAGCACTGGCGGCAAGCCGCCATGAGTAGCACCAAGCAGTGTACCGCACAGCAAGAAACCGTACAGCGGGGAGACTGCAACAGCATAGCGACAGCAGAAGTGAAATGACGACCAACACAAGTGAGTATGGCGTGACATCCCTGGAATAGCAATAGACGAGAAAAGTGGACAGTCTATACTGCCAAGACATAATGAGAAACCCGCGAGCGACTATGTGGGGTGCCAGTATCCGCACTGGAATGGGGTGCCGACGAGCGACACGCAGTCAACCAGTCTTGGTACACTAGCTGGGGTGCCAGTAGCACGTACCCATGGAATACCCATGTGACGGCAAAGGTGGGGTGCCACATGGGCGCCATACTGGGGTGCCAATATCGGTACTTCCCGAGCGTCGCTTCGTGAGCTGTGCTGAGTCACGGATGACCAGAGTGAACGTTGGTGTAGTAGCTGAGTGAAGGAGAACTAGAGTCCACAGATGGAGAGAACCGAAC
>NZ_JBPEHH010000234.1:0-2125 GCF_054177595.1 Haladaptatus ordinarius
GCGCTCTCACTGGAGTGAGACCGCCGTCTTTGGTTGAATCATTCGCTCATCCGCGCCAGCTACTCTCGTCTCGCCCCAGAAACCGAGTCAGTAATCAGGAACGATGGGAACTACCGATTGTGAGTGGACCGTCCCCACCGTTGAGTGTCCTGTGGGCTGAAGCAGACAGTGACGATCGCTCATTTTTATTGTGGGGAGAGTATGCATCGAGTGGCCATATATCGTTCAGAGATGGAGAATTGGAAGTCAATTCAGTTTTGGGATTGGAACACGGATCGAACCGGGTGAGACGATCACTCGAACATATGAGATTCGCGCTGGGACAGACGGATTGGCACCTGGAGACTACGTTATTCCTGAAACACTCACGTCACGGCTTGCCGAGGAACCACCATCGGAGACTATTGAGTGGACGGTCGGTTTTACGCTTACAGAGGCTATTCACGACGAGACATGGGTAGATCATTTTGAACGGGCCAATGGGTCGGCAGATGAAAAGGGGTGATCACAGGAGCAGTCAAGATTTGGGGCCACTCGATGTTAGTATCATATACTAACTTTGGGACTACCCAAGTCCAGAAGAATGACCGAGTGACGTCAGGGAGAATCTTGTTGGATGAGAATGAGAGGGAGGCGAGTTCGTCCAAGAGCGAAAGCCAGCGGATGTGAGTGCAGTCATGGAATCGCTCGAATCCGATATGACGAGCGAGATCACAGCGGAACTTGGGTGACTACGTCGGACGGCGTATGAGGTTTTGAATGGGTTTGCAGATAGATGGTAAGAATCGCCAGAATAAACCACAGTCTACTGTCGTGAGTCGGGGCGAATGTCCCCTGGATATTAAGCCTCTTCTCTGTGTAGTGGTCGATAATGACTCTCGTTCCTTATCATCTCGAAATCGATGGGAACTACTATTCGCTCTCATACGTTCACTCGTCTAAATCAGAAGCACAAGAGGATCTACAGAGCCGTGATGAACCAGCTGTTCTTCGGCTCCTCGAATTGGACGATGATGTATATGGGGTCTACACGCTTGCAGAAGCGCAAGAAGAGGAGATCGAAGGTGCCGATCTATCAGACTACAGTGCGGACACACGCGATATCGTCGATATTGTCATCAGCCTTTTCGACCAAATTAGCGACAACCAAGAGATCGAGTGGTACAAGCCGCTTGAGCCGACGAACATTGCAGATGCCATTGAGGCAGTAACATGGAAACAATTGATCCCAACTGTCGGCGGGAGTCTTATCTCGGAACTCATTCGGTCCCACGGCCTTCCGAATGCGAACCATCGAACGTCGATCGCATTTTTCGAATTGTACGCACGGACGTTTCACACGTTTTCCGACGTTCCACAAACGAATCAAGGAGACGACTGGGCAACATGGGCAAATGAGTATATTCGCGACTCAAAGAGGATTCTCACGGTTCGACGGAAAGCAGCTCTCTTTTCGTTTCTTCAATCTTTGGGGGTGACTGGCGTCCGCAGAAAGAATGATGTTGTCATCCCACTCGAGACGTATCCGCCCGATGTCGATGATCCATGGGCGTACTACGCTGTTGAACATGAACACGTCTGGGAGGAGTTTGCGACAGACTATCTCCAACGAGCAGGGGCATCGGAGTTGCTTACGCAGAGAGATGATGGGAAACGCGTCTTCGCAAGTCGATTGTGACCCAATCGTTATGATTCCTCAGTCCCGAGTTAGTAGTATGAGCGAGAACGAATCCGCACACGTCGACGCTCGGGAATACATCCGAAGTGCCCGTGAGCGGGTTGAGGCACGAGAAAATGGTGTTGCAGCCGAGAGCCTTACGGCTGTTGCAGCGCACGTTGCCAACCTCGAAGACTAGCGTTTTCAGCGATACGACTTTGTCTTCGTTATTGTTTTACTGGAGACGACTGAGTGTTATCGGACCGATCAACATCGCCAGGAAAGACGATGACGGCGCTGTATCCCCTCCCTGCTCGCGCCATTCGGCGCTCCCTGAGGAAGGGGCCTTAGTGTAGCTTCAACCGTGGTTTCGTTAGTTCTCCTCCAACTCAACTGGGTACAGTCGGTGTAGCTTGATCCGGGCATCGTCGGTCGTAAACTGCCAGTCGATGAGCCGGTCAGCCGCGT
>NZ_JBPEHH010000235.1:0-2083 GCF_054177595.1 Haladaptatus ordinarius
GCACAGAGCGCCTCGGTGAACCAATCGTGAAACGACGAGTAACGAAGTGTTCCGCCGAAGGTGTCGATGTATTCCTGACGGAACTCTTCGAGTGTTCGATAGTGTCCGGTAACGAACCCAAGTGTGAGCGACCAAAACAGGGCATCAGCCTCGAGTTTTCCGCCCTCACGCTGGACCAACCCGGTTGCGCGAGCCAGCTCGCGCAGCCGGGTATTCGGAAACGTCTTTACCAGCCGCTCTTCTATTACCGAATCCGGTGGGAGTGTCATTCATCTTCTCACCGGATCTCATACCGCTAACAGCTGGCGGTCTTCCCGTCTTCTCCAGTTAGCCTAGAACGGATGGCTACAGACCTGACACACTTCGTCTCGTTCTTGAACTTGCTCACGGATACGGAACCAATTTGAACCGAATTCCGTGTAGGTCCCACCCTTCCAACTGGGATTGTTTTCGCCAGCAACGTTTCTACTTCGCCATTCCCCCATGCAGTCTTCATCACAAAATTGGTTCTCGTAGGTGGCGACCTCGTGCGGGGACCGCTTGAATTCGGTGTCGCACCAGGAACATGCCCAGCTAAACAAACGCGATTCCTCCCCGCCGTAAACGGCGGAGTTTCCTCGCTATCGCAAAGATGAAACGAGCGGTTGAGTAGAGTGGTCGCGTCTATAACCGTCTTTGCAGGTTCGACTGCAGAATCGCGTTTCCTCGGCTCTCGATCGTCGAATACTGTATGAGTCACCACACTGTTCACAGGTGTTCGTGATGCGTCGTTTCTGGGCTTCTGTCTGGCACGTCTTCGAGCAGTATTTCGTCTGTTGGACTTTGCATGGTTTCACGCGATACGACTCGTTGCATTGAGTACATTCGACCGATTCCATCGAAAATCACTGTTCAAGGCACGATACGTCAGTTCGCGCCCACCCATTGGGCGCGATAAAAAATGGAGCAGAATCTCACCTCAACAGCCCGAAGGAAGGCTGGTGTAAGTAACAAATCGGTGAGAAGTGAGAAACGAGGTCTGCTCACGCAAGAGCAAACGAACACTCTTACCTCGTCGTGGACGTGGCAAACCAACGCTATACGGATTGACGACCCTGATTGTACTTCGTGTGAGGACCGTGGGATACACCTCGTTTTTATCGCCATTTTTCGGCTGGCGGTACGTGTCCTCCTCGAAATCGAAACGATACAAAACGGCCATACTCCGGGAATTCCATGGACAATAGGGGGTGTAGACTGCCGTTTTCAAAATCGGATTGAGTCCGTTTTCACGGGGCGGCGACGGCAGTCGCTCGAACCTATTCAACGGTCGATTCCAGACGGATGAGTGGCTCTTACAGGCGATTTTCCTCGCCAATCGTTTGTATCTACAGAGGACAAACTCATGCGACCTCTCTTCCGAAAACAGAATTCGACGGTACACCCCCGGATTCTTCGGTCAAATCGAGCGTTTCGGGATTTTTCTCCGTCGAAGTCCGTCGGCTGATTCACAATCACTAGATACGTCGCACAGCGCTTCTATCTCACGAAAGTGGCCAAATTCGAAATGCACCCGAAACGGCAACGAATCCATAACCTGAGTATCAACGCTAATTTAATAACGCTACAAATCGGTTCTGTCTCCCGATTCGGTGTGCTTTACCATGTCTCCTAACTTCGATTTTATTAATTCAAATACGTTCGATAGACTGCCTCTATCCCTTGAATTGAGGTTTGGAACTCCCATCCATGTCTTCGTTTTCGGAATCACATCTGTGTGGAATGTACACTCTGCTTTCTTAGCTCTTCTACCGGGGCAATACTGAGGTGTAGACTTCGTCAGCTCTCCCGATCACAACTATCGAGGTTTCCTATCCTTCGAAGTGGAAAATCCATGGGGTGTAATCTGGACTTTAACTCGTGTGCGGCCCTCGGTGCATTCGCTTGTCATTAAATCCACCTGACTCTAGGTCATCTACCAACAGTCGCTAGTTGTCCACTCTGGCTCACCAGCGCAGTTGCTGACACGTTGTGGAAGCGAAGCGGATGAATCAGGTCACTGATTCACCCGCTGTCCGGATATACTCGTGATGAACATCCCCCT
>NZ_JBPEHH010000236.1:0-2060 GCF_054177595.1 Haladaptatus ordinarius
GCACGAACAGAAGTGTTCGTTGCGCTCTGTCTCCGACTCGTGGTTGCAATCACCAACTACGAGCGAGGAAACGACCCGGGCTGCGAAAAGCTATGAGATGGATTCTATGACACGCTCGAAACAGTAGGTACTTCAGCGAGTACCGTCCGGAACTGGATCGAAGCGCTCGAAGACGATGGTATCATTGAAGGCTATCATCCCGAGATCGACTATAAAGCGGCGAATCTCCCGCTTCGTGTGCTGTTCGTGTGTACCGCGCCCACAACCAAACAATCCGAATTTGTCCAGAAAATACTTGCTGTGCAGGGCGTAATCGATGTGCGCGAGATGCTTGTCGGCAAATGGAATATCTACGTCGAAGTCGTTGGAACGAGTACGGAAGAGATCACGCGCATCACGGATACGCTCCACGAGTCAGGGATCACGATCGAGAGTTCCGAGATCATGCGTGAGCGGCATCTGCAGCCATTCGACCATTTCCATTTCAGTGAAGCGGTTGCCGATGAGCAGCGTGAGAGCTAATCTCCACCCCACCCGATTGCGCAATTCGCAGTATTAGAGACAAGTAGTGCGGATATTGTACAGTGACTCTGTTACAGAACAATAAATCGCGCCTCTCCGTGTGTATTTCACAATTCAACAATATAATTATAAAAATGACTATATGTGTGGCCAATCGAGGTACGAGTATGCACGAGGATAGACACGCGATTGGCGATCGAAGCACCACAATGGGACAGCTTACCCTCTTATACAAGCTGCTTGCTGATCACCGGCGTCGGGTTCTCCTCCAGTCTCTTCGCGACACAGAGGCTCCCATGCCGATCTCTGCGTTAGTGGCTGAGCTCACAGAGGGTGACGGCTGGGAACCGTCGGAGAGAGACGTGGACACAGAGATTGCGGTGCATCATATCCACCTCCCGAAACTCGCTGATGCAGGAATGATCGAGTATGACCACTCTGATCAGCAAGCCGCCTATACAGCTCCACCGCAGGTCGATGCGCTGCTCGAGAAAATGTTGGTGACGGTTTCGACTGAGGAACAGGAAGCCTCACTACAGGAATAATGCGGTTCGGCTACTAGTTTGTCGGTTCTCTCCACTTCGTCATACGGTGACATCCTCCCCGGCGTAAACGGCACACGATGCTCCGAATCAGAAAGGTATCGGACGTCTTCGAGCGCAGTAGTCACATCGTCTGAATGTAGGCTGTGCAAAATCATTATCGTTGCGTCCGATGAAGCGTCTTCAGTCGCTGCAAATGCATCGCTCGTTCACCAAATTCCACTAGGTGCCTACATGTATTCAGCAGTCGTACTTGTTCTTGCTGGGGGTAAGCCGCGAGGCGCGGCAAACACTCCCGAAACGAGCACAAAACAAAGAGAGGTACAATATGACCGCAGAAACACACTCAAAGCCTGACACCCAGTCGGTAGAACTCTACAAGTTCGACGGAGCTGACGTCTGGCAGGAAGGGGACGAACACGCTCAGCTACGCGGGTACTTCCCGCTCTCACCTGGCACACCGAACGCTGACGAGATTTCCCCGGAAGACTTGATGATTGTTTGCATCGAGATTGAACCTGGAAACTATCTCCCGACCCACCGGGATAGCAACGAGGAACTCCTCGTCGTAACTGCCGGGAGAGTTAAAGCGTTTGTCAACGACGAGTCGGTCGAGCTCTCGGCGGGTGAATGTGCTGTCGTTCCCAAGATGGCCCCACACGGCCTCCAGAACGTCGGCGACGAAATCGCCCGAGTCATCGGGTTCTTCCCAAACAACGAGCTAACCGCCACGTTCGAGAAACCGCTCATGCCGTTCGAATCGAACGTCGTGACCATCGGTGGCGAAGGCGACGCCGAATGAGCGAAGGACGATGAGGACGTCGTGACCCACGGATTCTTCGGACTGGATGCGACCAACCGCGACGAGTACAAGGAGGCTTCTCGCCGTCGTCTTGCTTCAACTGCGAGAAGCCGGTTTCACTCATCCAGCGCTGGTTGTAGTCATCGTTCATTCGTGCGTTGTGGGCCTTCTGCAACGGTGTCTGCTCCCTGTGC
>NZ_JBPEHH010000237.1:0-2036 GCF_054177595.1 Haladaptatus ordinarius
TCGGTTCTCTCCATCTGTGGACTCTAGTTCTCCTTCACTCAGCTACTACACCAGCGTTCACTCTGGTCATCCGTGACTCAGCACAGCTCACGAAGCGACGCTCGGGAAGTACCGATAATGAGCTTGTGTTACAAACGTCATATCGGGATCGCCGGGTCCGTTTCCATCCTGTGCAAGTTTGGTGCCATCATCGGTGCGGTCATTACTTGAGGTCATCTGTCGATCTCCGTGTGAAAGTGTCCTATCGTCCTGTCGTACCCGAGGCAGTGATACCTCTTTGTCGAACCATCAGTTAGCGCGTGTCTTCCCGGTCGAACTCGCTGCGAGCATGCGTTTCTTGCCGATTGTCGAGACTGCCACCGGCACCCTCCAATGCGGTCAACACCTGCAGGGCATGGGAACCGGGGGTGATCGTCTCAGTCTCGTCATCGAACTCGATCACGTCCAAATCCACGAGTTTCGGCACATGGCTATGATAGAGCGACGTGTACATCTCGTGGCGCGTGAGCGTTGCGATGTTCGTCTCTGGCGTATCGGTCTCCCAGGCAGCTAATTTGATTGCGAGGTCATCGAGTGACCATTCGGTCTTTTCGGCGAGGGTGTAGACGAGGTAGCGTCGTCGTGGATGGGAAATCACCTCGAAGACGGGTTGTAATTCGAGGATGGTCTCCGAGATCTCGACGTCGAAATCGCGCTCGGCGGCGCTCTCCTCGTCGGCCCGGTCAGAGTCTGTCTCCCATTCATCGGGAGGTGGCTCGTCCCCTGCCATAGTCGGCCTAGGGGCGTGAAACCTCTTAAAAACTCGGTGTAGAGTGTATTTCTCGACCATATCGAACAAATGGAGACGCAGTCGTAACATCTCAATATATATATATATAATGTCCTGTTTGTATCTTGACTACTCGAAGTCGCCTGAGAGTGACCAGCGGTGCTGTCCTTCTGCCGGTAGCAGATGTCCACAACTGCTTAGTGCAACATGAGGTAGTGGAAGGTTCTTGGGGTCTCAATCCCCTCTCACCGCATGTTTTAATATTCTGGAAGTCATACTATTTACTCAGTAAAGAACTATGAGCAGTAAGAGTGAAAATGGCGACCACGTCGTCCGTATCAGCCGCAAAGGCCAGGCGACGATCCCCAAGTCGCTCCGGGAGAAGTACGGCATCGAAATCCCAGGCCGTGTGCGCTTCCGCGAAGAAGACGGCGAACTCGTCGTCGAACCAGTCCCAACACCCAATGAACGCTTCGGGTCACTGGGTGAAGACTACGAACGTGGCGAGGTCATTACGCACCATCGAGAGGAGCAGACAGCTGAACGCCAGGCAGAGGACACCGCCGACCAGCGTGACTACCAGCGCTACGTCGATCACGACGACCGAGACGAGACCACCGACGAATGAGCTATCGCTACATTCTTGATACGGAACCCCTCCTTGCATACTACTATGGTGAACCCGGTGGGGAGACTGTCCGCGACCTCCTGATGGATGTCTACGTGGGTGAGGAGGCTGTAGCGGTCAGTGAAATCACGGCGACCGAACTGATGTACAAAATCGCCCGTTTTGAAACGGGTTCCCCATCAGGAACGCCAACAGAAGAGACACTGGCGACCGGCCGACAGGCCGTGCGTGACTTGGTGGACGGCGGTGTCACACTGTGTGCACCCTCCGAATCGTGGCCACTGGCGGCAGAAGTGAAAGGAGCGGGGGGGATCGCGCTCGGCGACGCGTATGCTGTGGCGCTTGCGGTTGCCGAAGATGCAACACTTCTGGTCGGTGCTGACGACGATTTCACGGATCTCGTGGTAGATGTATCGGTCGAACGGATCCGGACAGAGCCAGCGTGACACGTGGGAGACGAACAGACGGAAAGCGGTTTGCGTATCTCCGTACTACATTGAGGTATGGCGGCTGCGTGGGCACAGTCGGTAGTTCCCATCGTTCCTGATTACTGACTCGGTTTCTGGGGCGAGACGAGAGTAGCTGGCGCGGATGAGCGAATGATTCAACCAAAGACGGCGGTCTCACTCCAGTGAGAGC
>NZ_JBPEHH010000238.1:0-2030 GCF_054177595.1 Haladaptatus ordinarius
GCGCAGGTGTTCCTCGCGCTGTGCCTTCGTCTCGTCATGGCAATCACCAACTACGAACGCGGAGACAATCCGGGAAGCACAATCATCACGGTGTGACAAGAGTTCTATGACACCCTCTGTTTGAACAGTTATTCCTCAACCCCGTCATCACCGCGCTGTCTGTCGGCTACCTGCTCTCTCTTTGCTCCACTTTGTTCAACTCGGTAAAATCCGTAACATATTTAGCTGAAACAAATCCGTTTTGGAGAACTCAAACCCTCAAAACCGAGTGGTATGGCTGCTCAGTCGATCCCGTATATAAATGATTGTGCTCGCTGGATGCTGAATACTCGATGCGTACTCATCACAGAAGTTGGCCAGTTCCCTGTTAGAGCGTGTCATAGAATACGTCTCACACCCACTACCCAGCAATTATACGGTCCTCATTTCACTTGTAATCCAGTGGTTCCACCAGTCATCTGTTTTATCCAAGATTAAGATCGTGGATAGTATCGATTGAGAACTATTGTATGACACCCTCTGTTAAACAAGGCGAGGGTATCTGATATCACGCAAGACGTCCGCTCACCTCACCTGCCACTCGGTTGCCTGATCGAATCGCTCCGTCCATATACCCACACCACCGTGTTGCCGTTTCCGCCCCAGCCCAGTGGATACGGCCTACAGGTTCACGGAGTACTGCTCCATAGCTACTCATAGTCCCTGGCGTCATGTTTCCGGCGTAACACCCGGCTGACCACTGCTCGTTCGACCACGTTTGCTCTACGTACTCGACTGGTTCCGCAGCTCGATCCCCAAAATACCTAGCGAAATCGACCAATACTTGTTGGCGTCGGTCGGAGGCGTCTCTCTCACTCCACGTACGTGCCTGGTTTCCCACGACGAAGCCGACCAGGGCCCCAGTCGTACTCTCGGCAGCCAAATCGTCGAAAATGAATCCGACGACGGTGTCTTCAGCGAGGACGAAGCCGGAGTAGCCGTCGGTCCGCCAGAACGGCTCCTCGTACGTCGCTATGCATTTGATTGTCGCGCCCATCGGCATCCGCTGTGTGAGCGCGTCCCGCCGGGCCGGAAGTGGCGGATCGTAGGCGATTCGCCCGGCAAGCGTCGGTGGAATCGCCACAATCACGAACGCTCCGGTGTACGCCCCACCATCGGATTCGACAGTCACACCTGATTCGTCCTGTGTGATAGCTCGGACCGGCGCTTCAAGATGCACGGCATCGGCCAGTTCGTCAGCCATCAGTTGGGATAGTTGCTGGGCTCCGCCTTCGATACGGCATTCCTGGGCACCCCCCTCCACACCGGTTATCGTCTCGATCCCGCCGGCAGCGTGAACGTACGAGAGAAAGAACAGGAGCGATATTTCGGACGGTTCGGTGGTGAACAGTGCCCGCAGGACTGTATCGAAGGCTGCTCGCGCTGCCGCAGTCTCGATCGTCTCTCGTTTCCACGACTCGACGGTGGTCGCGTCCCACTCCTCGGCGTCCGGTGCATCATACGGTGCCTCGAGTGGAATCTGTGATCGAAGCGTTTCAACCGTTCCGAACGCCTCCATCAGTTCCGCATACGACTCCGATGGTAGCGCCTGGAGTGCATCGTCGTGTTCACTCACCGTACCGTCGATCGAAAGCTGGTCGAGTCCGTCGTCGAACTGGGAGACCGTGTCGAGGCCGAACTCCGTGACGAGTTCGTTCACCCTGCTCTGTGTCGGGCCGATCCACTGACCTCCGAGGTCGACGTGTTCGCCGTCCGCCAACCGGTGAGTGAGTGTTCGCCCGCCGACGCGGTCCCGGGCTTCAAGTATCGTTACCTCGTGGCCGTCGTTCACGAGATTTCGAGCCGCGGTTAGTCCAGCTAGACCAGCACCGACGACGACGGCATCAAAACGTCCACGCAAATTTTCTTTCATCGCTCATCTGTAGAAGTCAGTACTTAGGATCTGCTCGAACCAGTCGTCGGTGTTGAGGATCCAGCCCAAGAAGTTTAGATAGCCCTGTAAGTGGTGTTTTGAGACGCCTCGGAACCTT
>NZ_JBPEHH010000239.1:0-2022 GCF_054177595.1 Haladaptatus ordinarius
TCGGTTCTCTCCATCTGTGGACTCTAGTTCTCCTTCACTCAGCTACTACACCAGCGTTCACTCTGGTCATCCGTGACTCAGCACAGCTCACGAAGCGACGCTCGGGAAGTACCGACTGTTAAGGACGTCCCAGTCGACGGGTTCTGGTCGGTCACCGTCTATAACCGTGACCTTTACCTCGAGGAGAACAAGTACGACGCCTATTCGGTCAACAATGTGACCGCAGAGCGAGCCGATGGTGGCAGCGTGACGATTCATTTCGGTGGGGACCCCGACCAGCCGAACTTCATCTACACGCCAGAAGGATGGCACTATATCGTCCGGCTCTATCAACCCCGCACGCCAATCATCAACGGGAGTTACCAGTTCCCCGAGGCTCGGCCAGTTACGTGAGGCAAGCGTAGAGATAGCAGGCGTGCTGGCGCCTGCGTCATCGCAATGTCGACTGCCGACTCGTCTGCCGTCTCGTATCGATAGGGGTACTGAACTCACCCTCTGTCTGCAGCACGGCAGCTTTCTCAACAGTTCTCACTGCAATTCTGTCGGCATTTTATGCTATTCGACCATCATCTCTTTATACGGTCGTGTCGAATGAGAGTGAGAGTCAGGTGGGGCAGTGCTGTTGGGAAACGCTTGAGCGACCGAGACATGAACCATGGACAAAGACACGCACAACAAAACGACTGAAACGGAATTCGAACCGCTGCAAGCAACACGTCGAACCGCACTTCGCGGGGCAGGCCTCGCCGGGTTACTCGCGATGGGTGTCGGTGGCGTCAGCGCCCGCCAAGACACGTCGAGCCAGACCACCAACCAAGCCGAGCAACAGACGACGGACAATAGTGGTACAGTCCCAGTGACATGGGCGAACTACCCGCGCGCCAACTGTCATGTTTCATTCCAGTTAGCCATTAACAAGGGTGGATTCGGACAGCTCTATCACGTCAGAAGTCTTGCTCCCATCGGTGCACAGAATGAGTTGGGCATCGGGGAGAATCGTGACACGCTCTACTCACTCGGGGTGTTCGATCTTACCGAGCCAGTCACCATCACGAAACCAGCCACCGGTGACCGCTACCAGTCGATGCTTGTCCAGAATGAGGACCAACATGTGAAGCTGAGTGTCACCGAACCAGGCACGTACACGTTGACGAAGGATCAGATCGGCACGCGATATGCCGGCGTCAATTTCCGTACATTTGTCGACGCTAACGACCCGGACGATGTGAACCAAGTCCGAAAACTCCAGGACAAGATTAGCGTGGAACAATCATCGGCTGGGTCGTTCGAGATTCCCAACTGGGATCGGCAATCATACGACCAACTTGAGGACGCGTTCAGAACGCTCTATTACACGATAGACAACTGGTCGGGGGCGTTTGGTGACGTCGGCCAGGTCGATCCTGTGAAATTTTTTGTCTCCACTGCGTCGGGGTGGACTGGCGTCCCGGAACCGTCGGGAGCACTAATCCTCCAACGAGCTCCCGCCCTGAATGACGGCGAAACGCCATACGAACTCACCGTCAAGAACGTCCCCGTTGACGGGTTCTGGTCGGTCAGCGTCTACAACCGTGACCTGTCCTTCGTGAAGAACAAGTACGATGCCTATATTGTGAATAACGTAATGGCCGAGCGGAACGCTGACGGGAGTGCCACCATCCACTTCGGTGGCGATCCCGATCAGAAGAATTTCCTCTACACCCCGAAGGACTGGCGCTATCTCGTCCGACTCTACGGAACACGCGAGCCGATCATCAACGGGAGCTATCAGTTCCCCGAGGCTCAGCCGGTCGAGTGACGAGCGGGGGGGATTTCTTCCGTGATAGCCGTTGACGACTGCGTCGGCGTGATGTCGACCGTCGGCTTGCTTTGACCTCGTACCGATGGTCGTGCTGAACTCATTATGCCTTGTTTTGCCGCAGAATGACGACAGTCTCAGACGCTCTCACGGTTATCTTCCGTCAGATTAACCGGGAAATGGACGCCGTCTGGCGAT
The DNA here is from genome assembly GCF_054177595.1 of Haladaptatus ordinarius. Lineage (NCBI taxonomy): Archaea > Methanobacteriati > Methanobacteriota > Halobacteria > Halobacteriales > Haladaptataceae > Haladaptatus > Haladaptatus ordinarius. Next base: position 1,997 of record NZ_JBPEHH010000239.1, read on the forward strand.
ATGGCATCGCTCAGACGGCTAGCGCG
>NZ_JBPEHH010000240.1:0-1947 GCF_054177595.1 Haladaptatus ordinarius
TTGGAAGGTTCACCAGGTGCGTATCCGGACAGCGGATGAATCAGGTTCCTGATTCACCCGCTTCACTCAGGACTACGTATCAGCTGCTGGACTCCTGAGCCAGAGTGGACAACTAGCGACTGTCCCGTCATCGAAGATACGTCTCAAGCGAATCGACGACGTGATCGACGAATTCCTTCGTGACTCGGCCCTGCCACGCCACCAGATCTTCGATACGAGGGGAGTGGACCGCCCATGGAGAGACGAACGATTCGTACGGTACACCACCTGTTTTCCAGACAGCTGACTCTAGGGGAATCGAATCACCGTACTCTTTCGTCGAGATAGCGACAGCCACGTACTGCTCGTCGCCGAACGGATGCGACTCGTTGTTGACGATGAGCCACGGTCGTTGACTATCTTCGCCCAGTTTGAACGGGTCTGAACTTCGAACCACATCGCCACGTTCCGGTTGCATCTATTCGTCTCTCTCACTTGGATGCGGTTCGTCCGGAGCGACTGCGTCCCACTCGTCAGGTTCGATCGCTCCGTCGTCTTGATTGAGCCGTTCCGTGATCGTGTGGAGAGCATACGCGTCTGCAACACGATCAAGATCGTCCGTCATTGCCCAGTACTCTCCTCTGTGTCGGACGAGTTCACGCTGTTTCAACCGTGAGAGGGCTGTCCCAACTGTGTTCGGATCTTCGTCAATACTAGTAGCGATTTCCGACCGGGTGAACGCTTTGTCCCGGTTTGTATAGAGATAGCCAAGTACCTGTTGAGGCACGCTTGGGCCACTTGGGAGGTCCCCGGCTTCGAACTCCTCGATACGAACGGGCATACGCTGTACTTGGTGTGCTGACGTAATCAATGTACGGGTGTACTGAAGCTGTGAGCCAGTAGATGGTCACTATCAGCAGGTACTCCTAGCTCGTTGGTTGAAACCGATCACCGCGTGAGGGATTCAAGACGGCCGAATAACTCGGATCAGGGATTCGACCGGCCAATTGCACGGGTGATTTGAGAGATGGGCAACCGTTCTTCACGGGCCCCGTCGTCGCGCGATCAGTGGCATAGAATCCGCGGTCGTATATCAGGTATTAATTAAGACCGTAGGGAAAATAGTCTGTGTTTTGGGATTTCGACGCGTTTCTAAATGCACGATTGATTTGATAACCGACGTAGAACGTGCGACGGCAGTGAGTTCGATTTGTTGAATTTGGCCAATTTGGGCGATTGACTTCCTGTGGGCAGTATAAGCGGCAGTGCGACGGCCCCGGGATCCCTATCGCGATCTATGTGCGACGATTCTCAACCTGTCTGGATTATAGGAATTAGTTGTCACGTACACGGATTTTTGGAAGGTCCAGGGGTTCTCACTCACCGCATTTGTTCACGTACATCCCTATGTTGCCGTCATCGTGAAGGAATATATCGACATATGAGCATTTATCGTATGTCGGTCTCGTAATCTCCAGTGAGCTCTTCGTATTTGCGTCTTTATAGTGTATCTTCAACAGATATTTCCCTGGTTCTTGGGGAAGATCAGTGATGGTCACTGGTCTGGCTATTGGACCGTCTTTATGCTTTACATTGTAGACCTGCTTCAGAAGTTCCTCTTGGTTATATTCCACAATGACCCCTACAGTTACGTCTTCAAATTCTTTGAAATTCACTAATCGGATCTTCGTCAATCTGACTCCGCTATTAGATGCTTTAGAAGCACACCCACTGAGTCCAGCAAGCCCAAGTAGTGAGAGAGATTTAATAACGTCTCGTCGTGAGCAAAACATTACTACGTCTATAGAATGTGATGATCATAAGCTTGGTCTTCCGTTTACTCGTATAAAATCGCTAGTTGTCCACTCTGGCTCAAGAGACCAGTTGCTGACACGTAGTAGTCAGAATGAGGCGACTGAATCAGTCGCCTGATTCAGCCGCTGTCCGGATTGGTGCGTAATGAGGCTA
>NZ_JBPEHH010000241.1:0-1946 GCF_054177595.1 Haladaptatus ordinarius
GACCTCGAACAGCAGGAAGACCGTCTCCAGGGTCGATTCGACCGGTTCCGTGAAGTCTTCATCGTCGATATGACCGTGATAACGCTGTATCAGTCCCTCTTAGGCGTGTTTCCAGGGTATGGCGACGACCACGCTGGAGCGAAGCTCCACGTGGTCGAAGCCGTCAGCACAGGACTTCCAACCGAGTTCACCATCACAGACGCGCGTACACACGAGTCAACGCAACTCTCGACCGGTCCATGGGTTGAGAACGCCCTGCTGTTGTTCGATCAAGCCTATTTCGACTACCGTACGATGGATCTCATCGATGCCAACGGCGGGTGGTTCCTTACGCGACTCAAACCCAACGCAAACCCCGAAATCACCGACGAATTCAGGGAATGGTGTGGCAACGCCATTTCCCTGAAAGGAAAGCAGATCCAGGAGATCTTGGGCGATCTTCACCGAGACGTCATCGACGTCAAGGGTGAAGTCGAGTTCAAACGGCGCGTCTACAACGGCACGGCTTCGCGTGCCGTTGAGGCGTTTCGTGTCGTCGGCGTCTGGAACGAAGAGGATCAACACTATCACCTCTACATCACGAATCTGCCGGCTGAGGAGTATCGCGCGCCTGATATCGCGAAGCTCTATCAGGCGCGCTGGGAGATCGAACTCCTGTTTCGAGAGCTGAAACGAGTGTACGGGCTTGACGAAGTCACCTCCAGCAAGCCCGAAGTCGTGGAAGCATTGATTCTCATCGGGTTGCTCTCACTTGTGATTAGCCGCACGCTCAGGGAGCTGTTCATCGAGATCATCGAAGAACAGCAAGAAGATCGCAGCGACGACGACGTTGACGCGTCGTCGCTGCTGCCCCGGGAACGGTGGGCACGGGCGTTCAGCCGGCGAAGTGATCGAATCCTCCGCCGAGTCGCCGAGCGACTCGGCTACGAGCCACCGAGCCTCATTGAATCATTGCTGAATAATGCGCTGGATCCGAACGCTCACCGCTCCCTGCTGTTAGAGCGGGTCAAGCACGATCCCTTCGAAGCTGACCTCGCGTAACTCCCCCTGAACGGGGTGGAGTCGTGAGGATCCCCAGTGACAGCGTTCTGACTCAGGTGGTGGTTCGGAGCGCTCACCCCCGTGAGCGCTCCTAAAGCCATCCCAATCTGGAAACAGTTCTCTGCGACTGACTGTACTATCCCAACCAACGACCGGAATTCTGGTTCTGCCGTCCTGGATACAGCGGGATTAGCCTAGAACGGATGCCAGCGTCATTTGTTGCGGCTGTGCTAAGTACGCTCGCGACGTGCCGGAAAGTGATGGAGATATAGGTTTCCTTCTCACAGGATCATTTTTCACACGCGTCGTCTATCGATCGTGACCCTCGGTCTGCGGCCACCGAGCGCAGGTCACCCGCGTTTCGGCGGATGACCTGCGGGCCGATTCTGAAATCAGACGGTGTTTTTGTCGAGACGTGGACGTCGGTGACGTACAGAGTTTCGACATCAACTAACGCGGTGACTTTCAGCGTCCGAACACGGTAATGCGCCCGCTGGGCGTGGTGACGCGAGAGCTGGTCACGATCGAATCCTGTCGAGTTGATGGCAGCATGGCCAGTGCGTTTCTCCGCGCTTCGGCGGAGAAACGCACGCCAGCGAGCCATCGGAATCGTCTCGAACCAATCGCGAAGAACCGTGAAGTGAGGTAACCGCGTGAGGCCAATTTCGTCGAGAACGCCAGGCATTTCGCTCAGCAAGTCGATCGTTTGGTGGTAGGATTTTCCGAGCTCAATTCGCAGTGCGTGCAGTGTAAGCATTGCCCACTCGGCGAACCCGCCTCCCCCGATAGTGCTTCACAGAAGATTTAGGTGGACTCTGAGTAGGGAAGGTAATGACTGGACGGGAGAAAGAGATCGTCCGACACCTGGGTGAGGACGATCTCGACCGCTTGCTCACACAGACTGA
>NZ_JBPEHH010000242.1:0-1905 GCF_054177595.1 Haladaptatus ordinarius
GATACCTTCTCGACTCTCCGCAGCGTTCGTAGGGTTCTTCGTCTCGCTTTCGGTGTCCTTCCGGTGTGAGACCGAGCTTTTGCTGCCGCCGTTATCGAGAGAGTGGACAACTAGCGATACTCACTGCCGACGATGTGGCCGACAACTGTACGCAGAGGTGGTTCCCTCGAAAAGCGACGAAGACGCTGCTAATCCCAAAGAATACGACTGTGGCAGCCTTAATGACTTCCCTTCCCGAGAGTGGGTTTTGACATCTTCCCCGCCCAGAAGGGCGTGGATTCCCACGAAGCCGATTTCACTGAGTTGGGATGTTTCCGGTTCGCACACCGACGGGATGCTGGCCATGCCACGTGGCCGGTACTCCCATCCTCGAATCGGACGCTCCCACTGTTCCCCAATAAACTTCGTTCACGTCATCTATGGCTCGTGATCGGACGCTATCATCTGTTATCTTGTGGTAGCGAGAAAACCCCGTGCTTTAGCGCGGGGTTGAATCTATACATCAGTGGACTTCAGAGCGATTTTATAACTGGACATCTGTGAACTAGTGACTGTCTCAGCAGATGCTGGATGGTCGGAGTCAGATTCAATGATCATAAGCATGGCAACAGGGGCTGGTGGAGAGAATACTGCTGATAAGTCTATTAGTACAGTTATCGCGGAAACAATCGCGAGGCACAAAGACGTTGATCCAGTTGACCTCGATCCGCTCTATACGACGATCGATCCTGAAGCACTAGATGCCCTCTTTGCGCCACTAAACAATGGAAAAGCCCGAGCTAGTGGCCAGATCAGATTCACACATGCAGGATATAAAGTAACCGTTACGAGCGATCGAACAGTCGACGTCAAACCGATTGACGAAGAAGAAAAATAGCTCTCTGCTAATAGTATCCCGATGATACACCACGGAGGATCATTCGCCCTCAGTCACATCAGGATCCTGCCTCCGCGGCAATCCCGTCGCCATCAATCGCCGAGCAATCACTACAATCACATTGTCGAACCCCCGCCCAAACACGGCCTTTTCTGTCTCAACACCACCAGTGTCCGTCTCATGCACCGAGACCACGAGAATTGTGTTCTTGTCAATCAACATCTCCTGTACTAGACTATGCAGATTCTCGTCAGTGGTTCCACAGGCCTGATCGGCCGCAGACTCGTGTCTCATCTATAGCAGGCAGGCCACGAGGTTACAAGCCTTGTCCGTCCTGAAACGACGGAGGCTGCCGATAAGGTTCCGTGGGCACCCTCGAGAGGCGAAATCGACCAGCCACAACTGGAGGGTTTCGATGCTGTCGTCCACTTGGCCGGCGAGTCCAGTGAACTACCCCTCCCTACGCGCTTCGCGCGTTGAGGACGACCGGCCACGTAGAGGAATCCCTGCTGGGGGCGACTGGCAGTATGTTTTTGCAGTTGTAGGTGATGGTGGAAAACATGGCCGAGCGCGATACGCGTCGAATCGCTCACGATATCATGAGTGAGCCCCATATTCGTGGACGACGAATCAGCGTCCGCCAGGTTTACGCGCTCGTCGAGGAGCGGGGAGAAGCCCCGGAGGCAGTTGCCGACCGGTACGATCTCGACGTCGCCGACGTCTATCACGCTCTCGCCTACTACCACGACCACCCGCGCGAAATGCGTAACCGTGGAAGAGGAGCGAGAGGACGCAATTGAGGCGTTCAGCGAGACGATCGAGCGTCCTGAAGGCGTCGATCCGGACACGGCGTAAGATGAGTGAGTGGCGTTTCCTTCTCGACGAAAATATTGACCCGAAGACGGCAACCTATCTTTAAACAGCGAGAGAATCCCGCCGTTTACGGCGGGCGTGAATCGCGTAAGCTCAATTGACGTACCGCCGTTAATCAGCTAAGCCGGATTCCATTCGGTTGTCGATACATTCAC
>NZ_JBPEHH010000243.1:0-1857 GCF_054177595.1 Haladaptatus ordinarius
GCGCTCTCACTGGAGTGAGACCGCCGTCTTTGGTTGAATCATTCGCTCATCCGCGCCAGCTACTCTCGTCTCGCCCCAGAAACCGAGTCAGTAATCAGGAACGATGGGAACTACCGATTATTGGAAATTCTCCCTTCGGTACTCGAACCCAAATTTCAGATCGAGACGATCACTGAGACCAAGCCCATTGAGGCATTCACAGAGAATCCCCCGGAGGCATACGCGAAAGATTCGAAACTTTGCTGCGGGCGGTGAAACAATATACCTACGCTTTGTGGTTAGTGACAGAATTTCTCAACTTCTATGCCTCACTCGCTAGAAGGTGTGTCCACGTCTGCTTAGTGCAACATGAGGCAGTAGGTTTGTAAGGAGGTTACCTGCTCTGCCAGTGCTAAAGCGTTTTTGTGCTAACTCCAGAGGGTTTCGATCCGTTCAGCAACATATGCAAGCACAATTGAAAGGACATCGCGATAGTCGCTCGGAAAGTCTGCTGCTGTCGCCTGTCCTGCATTCGGTGAGGGGTGAAAGTGCGTTCGTCCGACAGGCTTTGGATGCCGATCCCATCGGCACTCCCATTGTGTTCCATCTTGCCACTCTTCACAATAATGGACGGAAAAATCACCACCAATATACCACCGGATGTCGAGTCGAGCACTCTGAATGTGATCGGGAAAAAGGGATCGATCATACTCCGCGCCAAGGTTCCGAACTCGATTTGAAGACGGTTCAAACTTCACATGTGTGAACCGGTCGTCCTGCAGTAATCGTCCCCGAATTGCTCGCAAAACATCCTCATCAAGAGGACCAGTGTCAGTTTCGTCCATCCAGACTACCCAACGATTCCAGCACCGCTGAGTGTGTCTCGATCCTTTCGTGCCCGTTCAATAATCCGAAGCTCACGACGAATCGTTTTCCAGTCACCGATGTCTTCCCAGACCGTCTCAAGCGAATCATAGTCCGCTTCTGCTAGTGCGTCAATCTGTCCTGGGTCAGCAACACCGTACTGCTCACGATACGCTTGCTCTTCTGCAACGAGGCCCGAAAGCTTGGTCTCGAGTTCAGCGTCGGTGTGTTCACGCCGCAGCTCGTTCGCACGAACCCATTCGAAGTAGGCATGATTTCTCTGATATTGTTTCGGCCGCCCATCAATTGGTTCGACAATTCCACGGGCACTCAACCATTCTAAGTGTTCTCGTGCAGCTCCTGCTGAACAGTGAGCGCGGCTTGCAACGTCGTCAACGGTTGCTGGCTCGTACAATTGGATGGCTGTGTCGTAGACACGATCACGGGTCGAGGAACCATGATCCCACTGCTGCCGCTCTTCCTCAACGGCATCTGCATCATCTGGATGACCGGGATTGGACATACACGATCCTTCGTGCTCGAAGAGTATATATTTGACCCATAGGAGAATATATTGATCCGGTCTGCTGCCAAACGAGGTCGACGACTACTCGAAAGAACATCGATCGTGTCTGGTATATCTTGCTAGTATGCTGTGACTTCTGGGCCCGATGTTATTTTTGAGTAAAGAAGTCGTATTAGCGACTATTGAAAAGGTGACTAACAGCACTCAATCCGTCTCGAGGAGTGGATGCTCTTTGATATGGACAAGCGTTTGCTCATCGATGTACCGAAGCATCTCGTAGTAATTGTCCGAGAACTCGGCTGGTTCGGGTGGGTGACCGGCATCTGGTGGGGGATGGTAGTGGGTTCGCTTGCCATCCCTAGGATGCTTGTCCATTCGTATTCGGTTAAGACGTAAAACCAGCATACAGTGCTGCATTCACCTCCTCAAGAAGCGTCTGGCGTGACGGAGCTGGTTGTCTCGCCTCTCGATACCACGTGTTCGGGAGA
>NZ_JBPEHH010000244.1:0-1852 GCF_054177595.1 Haladaptatus ordinarius
TCAATGCAAGGAGTTCCAGAGAAAGCGACTTCAACTGGCGGTTCGTAATGAACTCGTCCGGATCTGTGAGAATGTCCTTTAACAGGGGGATGTTCATCACGAGTATATCCGGACAGCGGATGAATCAGGTCACTGATTCATCCGCTTCGCTTCCACAACGTGTCAGCAACTGCGCTGGTGAGCCAGAGTGGACAACTAGCGACAGTTGTAGTGAGTGCAGTGGTTCACTCCGTGTCGAGGAGGGCGACGGCCACTAACCAATCCTCGTTTACGTAGTTCTCGCGACAAGGAATAGATACGAGGAAGATTTTCGCGGGTAACTGCTTTCTGCTTAAACCCTTGCTTTCGCTCTTCGTTTATATTTAAAGCCTGCACTGTTAGTAGTTCATACTAATGATGCCAGGTAATCGACTAGAGGTCTTACGTCGAGTGCAACGACAGGCGTCACGAAGGATCGCCAAAATGGACATTGATGCCTACACAAACAGGTGGAGAACCTATGAATGAGATAATCAATTGATCAGATTTCAGCCGTGGTAGTGATACACTTTCTCAGAGAATCAAATCTAATGAACAATCATCTGTTTTCATCAACCGCCAGAACAGGTATATAACTACCATCCTTAGCGAGGATGGAGTGCTCATGGGGGGTTGTACTTGAGGAGGGATATTCCTCCAGTGGGTGCCCCAGATGTGAGATACAATGGGAGAGAGCACTGACAACACACCTAACGATAGTCAGCGTACAGCAACAGAACCATCGATCGCATTCCTCATTCTCGAGGCAATTACGGCACGAGAAGAGATCAATCCAGATGACTGCCCACCATTATATGATGTCATTGATCCAGATGCCCTTGACAACTTGTTCACACCAACGCAAACAGGGAGCGAACGCCACGGGAAAGTAATCTTCCAGTACTGTGGCTACCGCGTTACTGTCGCCGGTGATAGAACAATTTCTCTGGATCCCCTTCCTGCAGATGAGTCCTGATTTCGACGGTGTCTCTGTTAGTCCGTACGTGTTTTTTGGTCTGGTTCAGTGAGTGTTGTTTCGGGAGGTTCTGCTGTCTTACTGGTACTCAGCAGATGATCGACGAGAGTGCCATGACCACGCCGTAGCCGCTCGGAGAGCGCCTGGTGACATACATTGAGAGCTTCCGCGAGTTCCTCGGTTGTGCTCTCCCGTGGAACTGAGTAGTACCCACGATCAGCAGCAAGCTGGAGTGCATTTTGCTGAGTCTTGGTGAGTCCAAATCGAGCGCTCCGTTGGTTGTTGAATTCCTTGATATTCTCGATGTCAAATTCGATACCGTGTTCCTGACAGTACTCGTGAGTCCGTGTGACTGAATCGTGATCAGCAAACAATAGTCGTAAATGCCACGTATTTTCGTGCCCTCTCGCAGCAAGAACTGTCGCTTTTTCCGTCACGAGAATTCGAATGAGATGCTCAATATGGTCAACCCATTCGAGTTGGTACAAATACTCTGTCTCGAAGTCAGCAATCAACTGAAACTCGGCCACACTTTCATCGGCAGTAAAGGCTTCTTCGAGTAAGCTTCGATATGACGTGGTGATCCAAATGAACGGCATCAAGCTGTCCGGATTGGTTGCAACTATTTGCTCGACTTCGAAGGTCACCGTCTCAAGCGTGTTGAGTGTGTGTTCGAGTGCAAATTGTTTAGCGGGAAATGTCACTTCGACAATCGTTCCGGCCATTAGTATGGGTCTATGAGCCTGTCCAAGAAACATCGACGGGATGACTCAGATTCTCTGGATATCGAGCCATATGACATAAATCTTATCTAGCTGAAACTCCTGTACAGCGTAAGGATTCTCATGACGTCCAACT
>NZ_JBPEHH010000245.1:0-1819 GCF_054177595.1 Haladaptatus ordinarius
CAGCCGTAAGAACAGTGTCTGGATGGTAGAGAAATCTCATAATCACCCATCCAGACGCTTCCTGAGAATCTAACCCCGTCAGTCGTGACTATCCACTGACTCGATGGGAAGTACCGATAGTGGTTCAAATGCCAGAACGTCTTTTTGAAGATATCGTTGAGAGCGGAGCCGTCGCGGAGTTCCCAGTCGAAAATGCTGCCGCTGTAGAGGTGTTCGTAGATCTCCATCATCTCGTCGCAGGCAGCATCGAACAGGTCGCGGTAGTCTTTGTCTGGGCCGGTGTATTTCGCATAGTTTTTCCAGAACCCAAAGAAGTCGGTGACACCGCCGTTCGACACCATCGTGTTTAGCAGGCCTTTGTCTTCTGCGATTCTGATGAAGAGGATTTTGTTGATCTGGGTGTAGACGGATTCCCGGCAGAAAATGCGTTTGTTTTCGGCCTCTTCTTCGCCAACCCGATTGGAGAGTTGTTTCCAAACTTCGTAATCCTCGTGAAAACGGCGGTAGGGCTCCCACTCTTCTTCGATTTCGGAGATTTGCCGTCTGAGTTCTGCTTCCTCTTCGGTATCTGTGGCTCCGGCGCTCTGGACGGTTTCGAGTTCTCCTTTTAGCTGGTTGCGTTCTTGCTTGAATTGTTCATGTCGGCGTTGGTATTCATCGAATCGTTTCAGTGAGTACGACATGAAGTACTCGTTGATGCTCTTCTCAAGTGCGTCGAGAAGATTATTGAAGCCGTCATCGGTGGCAACGCTCTGAATTTGGTGGTCTGGGAGGTCGAATTGATTGAATTTTGCAACGTTGGCGACTTCTTCGCGGCGGAGTTTGTTGAGTTCGAGGAGATCTTGGTATTCGTTGATGTCGACTTCGCTAGTGAGGGCTCGTCCAGTATCCTTGTTGATGAGGCCTTCAAAGTTGACTTCGGCGAGTTTCCGGGCGCTGTATCCACCGTGTGTTTTTGCGTCTGGGTGGTCTGGGTCGCACGTTTTGTAGATGAGGAATTTGTCGAGGTTTGTTGAGATGAAGTATTCGACGTAGTTGCGGTCGCCGGCATATTCGAATCCTTGGTTGATACCGTTTTCAACATCTACGCTCCGGCGTTTGGCTTCGACGATTATGACTGCATTGCCATCGTCGTCTTTAAAGATGATATCATTCCAGTCGTTTTCTTGCTCGTAGTCGTTTTCGGTGTGGCCAAGGACATTGATGAAGATGTGGTTAATGAGACGAGGGACGACGTCGGATTCAGCGCGGTCTTCAAATTCAGTTTCTCTGTAGATAGCAGCATATTCATTCAGAATTGTCTTGATGAAGTCTTGTTCCGAATCAGAGAGGTCCAGCGATTCCGACATTATCTGAAGTCAAGACAGTGGGGTATTATAAATGTGGAGTAACCGGTCTGAAAGCTATTTTATCACGTAATGAGGATCATTCTTGTATCAATGTCGTTTTTGTCGATGCCGTAGTCAGCGAGCATTGGTCATAGAGGACTCGGATGGTCAGGCAGGATCCGGGAGTTATCCAGCAGAACGATGTTGGGTGTAAACTGATCACGGTCGACGACTTCGGTGCTACTCCAGGTGAAGTGTTACAGCCTACCTTTGATCAAGTGGGGAAGGCTGTACGGTGGCCAAGCGGGTCACCATACTACAATGATGGAGGGTGGTGGTTGGCTGGTTTGGGGTCTCGATAACGGTCTTACCAAGAGCCTGTCTAAGAATTTTGCCTCACCAATCCTCCTGACGTCGGCTGAAGATACTCTTACACGGTTCGACGGATCGATTCGGCCGTCGACAAAAAAAGAGAACCGGGCTCAGTTATC
>NZ_JBPEHH010000246.1:0-1788 GCF_054177595.1 Haladaptatus ordinarius
TTCTAAGAGTGGTCTCAGCGACAGCCACGAGAGAGACACGTCTGTAATTCGATACCTTCTCGACTCTCCGCAGCGTTCGTAGGGTTCTTCGTCTCGCTTTCGGTGTCCTTCCGGTGTGAAACGGCGCTCACCTGTCTGTCCGGTGGTGAACCTTCGCCGTCCAGGAAACCAACGAGGATTATTTGGATGGTTGATTACTGGAACTAACTGGGGTTGAATCGTCACCAGACGACGGATGTCGACCGAAGACCGGCAGTTCCCTATAAAGAGTTTTACGAGTCAAAAATAGGGCTTACATTTGATGGCCAATTCATATAGGTGTGAATGACGGGGAAAGGCCATCACGAACCCAGGGAAGATACGCGTTCGACCACCGAACTCCATGACGTCCTGAGAAGCGAGGATCGGCGGCGAGTGCTCCACTTCTTCCTAGAGCGAGACAAGCGTATGGCGACAATGGATGAACTCGCGAATTACTTGGCCGCCCCAGACGGTGGATTTGAGGCGCCCGAGCGGGCGAAGGTGTCTCTCCACCACGCTCACCTACCCAAACTGGCCGATACAGGAGTTATTGAATACGATTCTCAATCCAACAGAACCCGATATCGCGGACACAAAAAATTGGAAGCACTGCTCTCATTTGCGTCGGAGGCATAGGGAAGCGATTCACTCCTAGTCTTCTGCTCTGATCGGACTGCCCCAGCTACCTCTTCGGCCTCCAGCGGACAGGAACACTCACAGCAGATATCCTCAGAAATCGGAGGCTGACGAAACCAACACACTGTGGAGGACTTTCTCATTACCGAGGCGGACTCGGTTCGAGACCGCCTGGCGCGTGATACCGAGTTGATTTGCGAGTTCATCGAGTGTGATCTCGCTCGGCGTGGCGAAGTACCCCCCATTGAGTGCGAGGACGAGCGCTTCGCGCTGGTCCGGTGTGAGGCCGAACTGATGGCCGGGTTCGGCGTCTTCGTCCATGGTGTAGATTCGATCGACGCGAAGGGTGATCCCCAGGTCGTTCAGGTAGTTGTAGTACTGCGAGAGTTTCTCGTGGTCGGGAAACCTGACCCGGAGCATCCAATCGTCGTTCCCCCTCGCGTCGAGCACCGTCGCTTCTGATTCGAGAATCCCTTCGAGAAGGCTCTCGAACTCGTCCGAGTACTCCAACCGGTACAGAACTGAATCTCCGACTTTATCGAGCGCCCGCAACCCCTTGATATGCGCGTCCGATCGAACCTTTTGTTCGAACGCCTCGAAGTCGGACCCTGTAACCCAAAGATAGGGCATCGGACTGTGACCGATCGGAATTATCCTCTCGAGTTCGTACTGCATCGGTGGCGGTCCCGCGAGGATTCGCCCGAGAACGAACTCGTTCGCGTCGACGTGGAACAAGAGTGTCACGGTCATTGAGCTACATAGGTTCGCGAGTGGCGTAAGCAGACGCTTTGCGTATACAGGTCCACTAACCCGATGAATACGCGCCTTCTATTCAGCAACAAGTGAACGTACTACCGAACTGCTGTCACAAACGGCGTGCTGAATCCAGAGGATGAGGGCGCAGTAAAAAGGGGCACGATTTGACGACTCATAGGCCACAAGTGAGCATTGAGTAACTTATTAGAATTATTTACAATAGCTATACATTGCTTCAACCCCCTTAGTTGCTATGCTGGATAAAAATATGTTTAGAGAAAATTACGAGCATCGACAGGAAGCACTCTTTTCTCCCGTCAAAGACCTTCCTGCCGGACCAAAGAAGAAATTACGGAATCACTGGTCTACCCATTT
>NZ_JBPEHH010000247.1:0-1781 GCF_054177595.1 Haladaptatus ordinarius
GGTTCGGTTCTCTCCATCTGTGGACTCTAGTTCTCCTTCACTCAGCTACTACACCAGCGTTCACTCTGGTCATCCGTGACTCAGCACAGCTCACGAAGCGACGCTCGGGAAGTACCGATTGTCGAACAATGTGTGAAGCACGATGTTGGCCGTATCAATGTTGGGAAGTTCAGTACCTCACAAAGCGTCGCCAGCTAATTCGGTCTGAGTTCACCAGTCTGTCCTGACGAGCCGCCGTTAGTGAGTGTTCGAAGCTGAGAGACGTGGGTGCTGTCGCTGTCGGCGGCGCTTAGCCGCCGACGCGACAGTGTAGCCACTCTCTTCGCAGGCTTCCTCGGTCGGTGCCTATCGGTAGAACCGGTCGTCGGGAGGCCGGTTCGCGGGGACGGCCCGACGCACCGCGAGGGCCGTCCACGCAGCCCGCCGGACCATATTGACGAACTCCTTGTACGGCCACCACCAGAGGCGACGCCCGCCTCGGCGAGGCGTCGCCGCGAACTCGTAGTGCAGATACCGCCAGACGTTCTGTAACAGCAGACTCACCACAACGTACAGGAGTCTCACCGTGGAGTCTCGTGTCGTTGTTGTCGCTATCGCTTGCTCGGACAAGCGATAGCTCGACTCGATACCGAAGCGTTTCGAGTAGTGGTATCGAGCGTCGCGTGGAGTCTCAATGAACGGCGCGTCAGCGGCATAGCCGTGACGCGCCACGCCATGGTCGTCGTACCGCCCATTCAGGTACGTACAGTCGATGTAGACAGGAAACTCGACGGTCCAGCTGTGACCGTCGAGTTTCCCCGTCAGATCGTGCTGAATGACACGACTCCACCCTTCCGAGAGTTCCTGCTGAATCGATTCACCCCACCGGATGATCGGGACGACGTAGGCGTAGTTGTGCGCTTGGAGTAGCGTGAGACACTTGCTGTCGTAGAACCCTCGATCGAGGTAGACGGCCTTGACCTCGGTGTCAAGGCCGTCGAGAACGCCAAGGAACTCAGCGAGGACATTGCTGGCGGTGTCGCCGTCTTCGAGACGGCGCACCGCCAGCGTGTAGCGCTTGTTCTTCGCACGCGCGTAGAGCGTGGCGTAGGCGTGGAACGAAGTGGTTCCTCGCTTCGCTTCCGAGTGGTAGAGAGCGTCTGTGTCGTCTTCGTCACCGTAGTAGGGACGCAGGTGGAGGTCTGCGCAGACCTCCACCTGCTCGGGGAGCAATTCGACGATATCTCGCTGAAGGAGTGTGTTCGCGACTCGTTCGAGCCGTTCGGCTCGAACTTCGTCCGGAGATGGTAGAGGATCGTGTTCGACGGTGGCGAGTCTTCGCTGGAGTTACACAGTGTCGAGATCGAGGTCCCGTCGGCGGTTGCGCCGACGAGGACCTCGTAGATGTCCTCTGCATCGATTTCAGCGTTGTTGGCAAGGTCGATAGCAACTTCCTCGTCAAGCCGGTTGACGAGGAAGTTAAGGAGCTGGTCCTCGTGGATTTCATTGTCTGCTTGCTGCTGGTGCTTGGACACATCTTCAGCAAGCAGACGTCTCAACTAACCGGCTTTGTGATGTACTGAAGTTTGAAGATAGCTGCGATGATGAGAACGGTGATTCAGAGAATCAGGGAGGCACAGGAATCTTGACTTGCGTGGATGGGCGTTCGACCGCTTTACGAATATCGCTAGTTGTCCACTCTGGCTCAAGAGACCAGTTGCTGACACGTAGTAGCCAGAATGAGGCGACTGAATCAGTCGCCTGATTCAGCCGCTGTCCGGATTGGTGCGTAATGAGGCTAC
>NZ_JBPEHH010000248.1:0-1678 GCF_054177595.1 Haladaptatus ordinarius
TCAACATATTCACGCCCCATCACAGCATCCAAGACAGTCTTCGTCTTATTTCGCGGTCTTTACCGTGTGAGGCGCAGCTTTTGCCGATGCAGTTATCGAGAGAGTGGACAACTAGCGACAATGCGAGTCGGCCACTCTTCGAGCAGGTAA
This sequence comes from Haladaptatus ordinarius, assembly GCF_054177595.1. Taxonomy (NCBI): domain Archaea; kingdom Methanobacteriati; phylum Methanobacteriota; class Halobacteria; order Halobacteriales; family Haladaptataceae; genus Haladaptatus; species Haladaptatus ordinarius. The sequence continues at coordinate 151 of NZ_JBPEHH010000248.1, forward strand.
CCCGACGACGAGTTGCGGGGCTCGACGGTGTAACCATCAAGGACGAATGTCATTTCAAGGATTATCTGATCGACAAGCAGGCTACGACCGTCGATGGCGTTACTATGCGAACCGTCGACGGCGAACGAGAGATCGACGCGGAGTTGGTGATCGATGCCACCGGGCGAACGTCTCGAACGCCGGTCTGGCTGGAAAACAACGGCTATACGGCCCCACCGAAGGACGAGGTGCAGATCGATCTGGCGTACAGCACGGCCCTCCTCGAACGACCCTCCGGTAGTCGCCAGGCGTTCCTCGTGCTGCCCGACTCCCCTCGTACACGCGGCGCCGCAGTATTTCCGATCGAAAACGGTCGATGGTTGGTGACGTTGGCCGGCATGCACGGGGACCAGCCACCGACCAATCCCAAGGAGTTCGTCGAATACGCCTCTACCCTTCCAGTCGCCGACGTTAGTCGCCTCCTCGACGAGCATGCGCTGGTCTCCGAGACCATCTATCGATATCCGTTTCCGTCGTCGGTCAGACGCCGCTACGAAGACCTCGACCGGTTCCCCGATGGACTGGTCGTCGTCGGTGACGCGATCGCCAGCTTGAATCCGATATATGGCCAGGGTATGTCAGTGGCTGCACTCGAAGCCGTACAGTTACATCACACGCTGGCGACGGCCACCCGTGACGAACTCGCACTCCGGTTTTTCGAGCGGACCGCACGAGTCGTCGATGATGCATGGAGTCTCGCAGTCGGTTCCGACTGCGAGTTCCCACAGACGACCGGCCCGAAACCGTTCGGAACGGACCTCGTGAACAGATACGTTGCCAGATTACTCCGCAAGGCGCATACCGATGGGAGGTTGACCGAGGCGTTCATTCGCGTCGTCATCATGGAAAACCGACCGACATCGCTGTTCCGCCCTGGTATCATGTGGCAAGTAGTGAAACCGAGTCTCTGAACTCACTGCTCACACCCACCTAACGGCTAGATCACCCGAAAGGCGTCGAACAAATAGGATTTCAGTAGAGCCGATGATTTTTATGCCACCCCGACAGTACGCTGGTTCCTCAAGTTTTCAAGGATTTGAGTTCTCCCGAGCGGGTTTATTTCACCCCAATCTGTTACGGATTACAGCTACCTGAACAAAGCGGAGCAACGAAGCAACCGGTAGCAAAATTCGGGCGTTTCAGAGCGTATATCCTCAGTCGAGTTGTGAATTTTTCTTCCGACAGTTGCTCTTATTCGGCTAGGAGAGCCGTCGCTACTGTCGCTCGTCTGCTAGTTGATACTCGTTCGGAGTGTGTCTAGGGTGAACGATTAACATGACTGGCGTAGAACAGGGAATTGTGCTCATGATCTTCATAACGAGTTCTAGAACCGGCGATAGGGGGGCGACCGAAGAGGAACCATTATGAAAGACGCTCATCTGTAGCGGTGAATACTTTTTCATGACTGGAGTTCGTAGCCTTCCCCAGCATGGTCAGCAGAGAGAGTGTCAATGAGGTCTTTCTACCTGACAAAGAGGACTGTTTAGAG
>NZ_JBPEHH010000249.1:0-1672 GCF_054177595.1 Haladaptatus ordinarius
TTTCGCAAGAGGATTCCGAGCCGTCGACGTGATGTCGACCGGCTCGGACCGATTCAATTGGACAGTTTTCCCGCCTGTATTCGCAAACTCGTGATCGAAGGCAATTCGAGAGAGGACTTCGAGAAAGTCCTCTCTCGTGTAGGTTCCACACGGTTTGATGCCAAACTCTAGAGACGGGTAAATGAGAGTGGAAGCGGCACGACAAACCTGCTTTGCTTCGGTTGTGTCGACCATGCCAGCGACTACGAATCGAGTCACCAGCTAGGTTCGGCAACTACTGTAAAGGGCGGGGCTTCCTGTTTCAACGACCGAGGTCGTCGATACGGTCGGTGAGCGTCTGAATGTGTTCGGCGAAGTCGGTGACCGGGACATCACCATCGAGGGGGGTTGACGCTCCGGAAGCGGTGGTGTTACTCATTGTCGGGCACCCCGTTGGCACAGCCTGTGGAGACACTGTCACTGTGTGGAATAGGTACAATAGGTGCAATAGGTGAGATAGTAGCGATAGCTTGGATAGGTTTGAACGGTGTGGGGTGAGCGATGGTGGAGATGCGGCTCGAACACGAAGCGCACTACGACTGGATTGCCTTTGTTCCGCTGCGTGATTCGGGTGCGTTGACGAAGCACTTCGGGAAGGTCGCTGAGGAAGACGAGTATAAATATCGGGGGGCCGAGTGTCGCCAGCAAAATACGTCGTCGTATATTGACGAGGTGCAAAAGGAGTTGATTCGAACAGTCGATACGTACCGTGATCCAAAGGCGGTTTGTGAGGAACTCCGGTCGTGGGTTGATCGCCTCGAACGTGGGGCGGTTGATCCGAGTGAATTGATAATCATGAATCGTGTTTCGAAAAAGCGGGAGGAGTACACTCAGTCGACCCGGAGTGTGGCAGCACTGGAGCGGACGGCTGAGTTGGGGTCGGCGCGATCGCCTGGACAGAGTGTGCCATAGGTGATCGTCGATGATACAAAGGATTCGCAAGAGCGGGTGATGTTGGCGAGTGAGGAGTTAGACGAGTATGATGTCGGGTTCTATATGCTCGCACCCACTGCTGAACGATAGACGCTCGTTGGGCCATCACGTCGCTCTCACTCGGTTTTTTGCTTTCCTGACGAACCAATGTTATTTATATATTGTATTGACACGTCGATTATCTTGTTCAAAATATATACAAACATGAGAAACAATTATTGTGATTGATGATGTATTACAACTTTGGGTGAAAATCCATGCCAGTCCCACACTATCCATCCGACGAGCCTGAGGAAGTGCCACCCCCAGATATCGATGGCATCATCCAGAGCATCCTTCATCCGAAGGATCGATCATCGTCGCCACCGGTTTGAACGTGATTACGTTCGATCCACGTTCTTCACAGATGACTGCGACAGACTATGTATCCAGGTCAGATACAGTGCCAACCCAGGCGTGAACACTCCGTCTTTCACGTGAATCCCAGCAGTGAATATGGCATGGCCAGCACCTCGTCGGGGTGTAAACCGTAACCATCCCAACTCAGCAAGACTGGCTTGTGGGAGGCCCGCGTCTTTAGGCCTGTCTCTTACCCACAAGTGCTAACGCCGCAGCTGACGAACCGAGGCTGTAAGATGCGGCATGGTTCACATAGTTGGCGGCCTGATATAGATGATGACGGAGAGTTGTGTGACATGGA
>NZ_JBPEHH010000250.1:0-1651 GCF_054177595.1 Haladaptatus ordinarius
GATACCTTCTCGACTCTCCGCAGCGTTCGTAGGGTTCTTCGTCTCGCTTTCGGTGTCCTTCCGGTGTGAGACCGAGCTTTTGCTGCCGCCGTTATCGAGAGAGTGGACAACTAGCGATAGTCAGTACGGGGTTGCGGCCAGCTACTGAGTAGAGTACCCACTGACACGACACGCTGTCTCTCCATGTCGCTCACCCGGTTAGTCTGGCTGAGAGTATGAGTGAAATCAGCGATGGCGAGTTCACGGAACTACAATGTCGAACCGGAAGGGACGACGAAGGAGTGTGCGGCGTGCGGTGTCTCGACGGACAAGCCGTTGTGGGTTCGCGAACATTCCTGTCCGTCGTGCGGGTTCACCGCCGACCAAGACTGGAACGCGGCATGGAACATTCTTTCTCGCGGTGTGAAACATGTAGGAGAGGGACGCTCCGAATCAACGACTGTGGAGACTGCGCTCCCTACGGGACCCACCACGGTTCCTGCAAAGCGCGTCATCGAAGCAGGAAGCCCCACCCTCAAGCGCGAGCCGTCAGGCAAGCAGTAGGGTGGGTAGTTCACCGAGTAGGAACGTCGACGCCGTGTGGATTGCCGAGAGAGTCACCCGTGAGTGGGATGTCCCAGTATTTCTCTGCATCGACGTCTGCGATGGAACCGTCAGCCATCGCTTCGAATGTTGCCAGGAAACCAACGGTCGTCGCCTGAATCATCTGTCCGATGCCTTGCTGACCTCGGTCATCTGTCTGCCCAGTCACTTCGTAGAGAAGCCCTGCCGCGCCTGTCTGCGGACAAACCGTATCGAGATACGACCCCCACAGCGGATAATACCCGTATCGAGTAATACTGTCGAAGATGCTATCGCCACGTCCGGCGAGTGCGTTTTCAATGAGCACGTTCAGCTGGAGCGACCGTTCGCTCGTTTCTGCATCGATGAACGGGTCAACGATCTGCTCAACCGGTGCATTGGGATCGTTGAATGGAGATCGATTGCGGTATACTGGTCCATATGCGGGCATCACGCTCATGATGGTCTGTTTCGGTGGTTGATTTCTATCACCGGAGCCAGGGTAGAGATATCGACCTTGATGGTGGTGAGTAATGGCGTAATCTGGATCGGCACGGAGTGCGGAGGCAGCAACTGCGCGTACTTCGGGTGTGAGCATTAGACCGCTACTCTGGAGCGTGTATCCTTCGTATTCCACATCGTAGTACCGCTCTTGGAACCACGACGCCGTCTGGTCGTCGATGGCATCAGCGTTGAGCGAGATGTTGAAATCACGGTTCATGTCGTAGCCTGGCGGCGCATCGTTGGGAACGGCATAGTGGTAGTACGGTTCGTACTTCGAGTCACCCGGTTGCCACGCTTGGGTGTTCGTTCGGCGGCCGATCCATTCTTTTCTCCCGTCGTCGTCGATATCGTACTCGAACATCGCCCCGTCTGGGTTCACCCGTGGGATGATGGTGAACGAAAGTCCGTTGAGTAATCGCTCGACTTGTCTGGAGTTGCCGAGTGCGAGTTCGCGAATCAACTTGAGGGCATTCGTATTCGGTTAAGACGTAAAACCAGCATACAGTGCTGCATTCACCTCCTCAAGAAGCGTCTGGCGTGACGGAGCTGGTTGTCTCGCCTCTCGATACCACGTGTTCGGGAGATT
>NZ_JBPEHH010000251.1:0-1618 GCF_054177595.1 Haladaptatus ordinarius
GCTCTCACTGGAGTGAGACCGCCGTCTTTGGTTGAATCATTCGCTCATCCGCGCCAGCTACTCTCGTCTCGCCCCAGAAACCGAGTCAGTAATCAGGAACGATGGGAACTACCGATACTCCCTTAGCTTCTCCGTGTTCCCAGTCCTCAGCGTCGACGATACGAACCGTTACACCGAGATCGTCAGCTGCATCTTGGATGTGGGCACGAGATTTTCAGCATTGCCCGTTGCTTCGGTCTCCAATTCGGGAAGTGGTTCACCCTCCGCCTGAGAGATATCGAAAACAGCCGTGGGTTTGAATCCGACCAGTCCTTTCGACTACACTTCAGGCGGTGTTTCGTCGTATGGACACTTATTTTGCTCCTGGTACTTGGGCGAGTTCTCGCAGTTAGGGCACTGCTTTGTGATGATCGGCGCCCAGATCCAGATTCCGTTCTCTCCTTCCTGGACGTGGCGGTCGAACTCAGTTCGCCAGGTGTTGTATCCTGCAACCTTCGTCGCGTTCGGACACTGAAGGGTAATCAAGAGCGTGTTCCGATGGGAGTAGTCATGGAATTTCGACTGGATATCTAGCCACTCTTGGAACTGTTGACTCGCTCTTGCCTCGTCAGTCAACGCAGTGAGGTCGTCGATCCAGTGTTCGATCGTGCTGTGCATCTCGTCACGTCGGGTGTCGAAGTCGTCGAACGACACCGCTGAGAAGTCACTCGTCGCCCAGTGGCGGTTCAACCGGCATCGTCTCCATGTCCTCAAGGTCAGGGAGATCCATCTCATTATGAACATCTGGAAACAGATAGTCGAAGTAGGGATCGTGATCACGGCCGACGGCGAGTGCAGGGACGAGAGCGTACACGATGAGCATCGCTTCTGTATCACGGACATCGATATCGTTTGCAACCATTCGCTGTGTTGTTTTCCCTGCGAAGTGTAGACCAGCACCGCGCAGCGCCGCGACGAGTTTACCGATTCCATATCGATCGACGAAATATTCGACATCTTCGTCGACTTCCTGCAGTGCGAAGGCATGCAGCACAGTCGGCGTGATGATGATCGGGAGGTGCTTCTCAATGAGCACAATCGGATCGGCAGTCAACTGCTGAGGACGGGTTGATTCATCACGCTTCACGAGACCGAGTGCGACGAGCCGGTCGACGTATTCGTACGTCGTCGATTTGGATAGCTCGAGTCCGTCCATCACCTCCGGTGGCGATACGGGCCCCCAGTAGCAGATATACACATAGACACGGGTGAGAGCTGGGTGGTTGAGGAGTTCAACGACGGTTTCTAAGCCAGGTGCGTTCTGTGCGAGTGCTTCCGGAGCAAGCGTCTCCTCGTTCAGTGCGTCGGTTGGTGGGTCGAGCGTGTCAATGCCTCCATCTGGGAGGATATGATCGGGATTCGGTGTCGGGGTCATAGTTATTAGTCCGAAGTCCGTGTACTTCAGACTACCGCTGATTCCAAGGAGGCATACTTGGCTTACCGCGATCTCTTACTAGAGTGTCGCTAGTTGTCCACTCTGGCTCAGGAGTCCAGCAGCTGATACGTAGTCCTGAGTGAAGCGGGTGAATCAGGAACCTGATTCATCCGCTGTCCGGATACGCACCTGGTGAACCTTCCA
>NZ_JBPEHH010000252.1:0-1504 GCF_054177595.1 Haladaptatus ordinarius
AAAAAGCACGAACGAGGATGGACTCGAACCACCGAGGCCACAGAGTGGCCGCCATCGACGACCCAAGGCAGAACATCGATGGTGCTTCTACCAACAAGCAACCCGTTCTCGTCCCGGAAATCCCCGTGGGGCGAGTTGTCTGGTCGCGTCAGGGACGCTGTGGCACGACCAGACGGACGACATGGCGGTTTGACAGGCGTTGGTTCGCTCACGATACTCGAACGTTGCAGGGACATGCCAGCGCGCTCCTGCCACGCTCGCAGTTGTTCCAAAGACCGCATCAAGTGTTGTTATACGGTGCCTACTCGAAAAATAACTGGAAAAGAAAACAACACGAACCGCAAGCAGAGAGACGCCGACTGGAATCGCTGTGGCCGCGAACGTGGTTGAAGACAGCAAGCCGCGAATGAGATGACAGATTCGTCGCTACACGCACGGTCTCTATGAGTTCGATATCGACCCACGAGAACCAGTGACTGAACACGACCCATCGCGAGGCAATCCGCGGCAACACTCGTCGGTGACGCCCGGATACGTATCGAATACGAACGGGTTTGAACCGTCCATCCGTGTTCTTTTGCGGTGGGGTTCTCGTGGTATGCTCCCCCTGACCACGTTGTCATCACTATTGTGAGTGTTCTATGTTTGCTGCGAACGCCACAGCGTCTTCAAGCGTCTTTCCACCGTGATACCGAACGGTTTCATCCCGCCGGTCATAGTCAATGACGCCGGCCGCAGCCAGCTTCGGAAAGTGTTTGTGGTGCAATTCGAGTTTGATCCACGTCGTATCGTCAGGGGTCACCGAGGTGTCCCCCTGAATGAGAAGGCTGACAAGCTCATCGGGCCGCACCTCCTCGTGCGGCTTCGACAAAGCCCTGTTTCTCAAGGTTCTGACTCCACTGCGTACAAAAGTCCTACACACTCCGGCCTAACCCGGTTTCATCGTACTGATGGACATGCGGATGCTGGGCGTACCGCACTGGCACCAGCTCATCGTCTTCGACCTCGAACACGATTTCAGGGTCACTCATCAGGTCACCATACTGCGTGTAATAATGGGCGACACTGAGCCGGGACTCACCGATTTTCTCAATCACCAAGTCCATGTAGCCGTCGTTTTCAATCGTATAGGTTTCTTCTACGTCCATCTCGTCGGGGGTCGTTCCCTTCGCGTCTAAAATGTCGTAAATCGTTTTCATGTCAATTAATTATCTAATATCTATTAGGAAAACAACATTTATATAACACTAGTATACCTTGGATACAAGACTGAGGGCGCAGTAAAAAGGGGCACGATTTGACGACTCATAGGCCACAAGTGAGCATTGAGTAACTTATTGAAATTATTTACAATAGCTATACATTGCTTCAACCCTATTAGTTGTTATACTGGATAAAAATATGTTTAGAGAAAATTACGAGCATCGACAGGAAGCACTCTTTTCTCCCGTCAAAGACCTTCCTGCCGGACCAAAGAAGAAATTACGGAATCACTGGTCTACCC
>NZ_JBPEHH010000253.1:0-1476 GCF_054177595.1 Haladaptatus ordinarius
CGCTCCTATAGCCTCCTCATCTCGGAGCAATTGCCTGTGACTGACTGTGCTGACCCGACCAACGAACAGAATCCTGGTTCGCTCGCCCCGGATACAGCGGGCTTAGCCTAGAACGGATGTGTTTCGTCGTAACAGTCACGGGTTGCGAAGCTTGGAAGGTGCTATCAACGTCGTCGCACCACAGGTCTAACTGGCCCTGCTTCTCGTACTCGGGCCAATTCGGTTCACCACGGATTGATAATCGTCTTCCCAGCGTATGACGCAAATCAACTGGGCGATATTCTAGACCGGCGTCACGACGCCTATCACAATGGTGTTCTCTCAGAGGATGTGATCCCGTTGTGTTCTGCATTTAGAATCGCGCATTACGAAGCACCGGCAATATGGCAAGGAAGACCTGAGAATCAGCCGGAATCTGGTGGCCACCTACCTCGACATCTCGCATTGATACCTTGTTAAATTCCCAATAATATACGTCCGAAATATGAATATCATAATAAGTCGCAATGATACAACGAGGAATAAGTTGAACAAAGTTTAACAAGGTGTAGGTGGAATATCCGACCTGCGTTGAGGGATAGCCGTGAGGATAGAACGCCGCCATCTCCCCAGAAAAATGACACGCGCTCTCCGAAAAGTGACATGCGAACTATACGAACGGGAGACTCAAATCCGTGATTTGTGTTGTGATTGTCATAAAATAGATTACAGAGGGGGTGGTGCGGATAGTACACTGCTATCAAATAGCAATTGCTCCCCCGGCCGTGACCAAACCCTCTGGTTCATTGAGTCACGATGCGTGTAATCCAGATCGAAGTATCAGATGACAAGATAGATTCAGCTAAACGGACTCTGAACGACGAAGGAATTGACTACAGAATCACTGACATCCAGGATAAAAATGGAGATAATCTCGTCGAATTTCCGATTCCACGACAAGCGGTCGAGTACGTACTCGACGAACTTCGCGAGGCCGGAATCCAAGTCGACGACGAATACCGTGTCAATCTCCATGCAGAGGTTGCCAAGACTAAAAACATTGATAATATTATCGAACGATTCGTCAAAGACGAGAAAAAGAGTAATTATATCTCCCGCGAGGAACTTATCGCACGAGCCCGCAACTCGACCTCAAGTAGTTTCACCTACTACCTAATGACGCTACTGGGCGTCATCATTGCGACGTCTGGCCTACTGTTGAATTCGCCTGCCGTCGTCGTGGGTTCAATGGTGGTCGCCCCACAGCTCGGTGCAGCATTGATGGCGTCGGTCGGTATCGTCACCAACGACCGTGAGATGATCGTCAATGGGTTCTCAGAACAGGTCGCAGGCCTCGGACTGGGACTCGTTGGGGCAACCATCATTCGTATTCGGTTAAGAGGCTAAATCGCAAGCCGACGGCTACCTGAACTCGTAGAGCGAAGGGGAGGTTGTATGAGACTCTCCCCGGATGCAATTACATCGCTGCTGACTTCG
>NZ_JBPEHH010000254.1:0-1463 GCF_054177595.1 Haladaptatus ordinarius
TTTACCAGCCGCTCTTCTATTACCGAATCCGGTGGGAGTGTCATTCATCTTCTCACCGGATCTCATACCGCTAACAGCTGGCGGTCTTCCCGTCTTCTCCAGTTAGCCTAGAACGGATGCGACGAAACATGGGATACTCCACTGTCCTCAGAGAAGGCCGCTCTGGACATTGGTGCGAACAACTTGGTCGCGTGTACCACCACTACCGGCCAGCAATATTTGTACGCAGGACGTGAGTTGTTCCAGCGATTCCACACCACGACTCGCCACATTGCCGAGTTACGTTCGAAACTCGAAGACGCAGGCCTCATCGAGTGGGATCGGGAAACAAGTAAGATACGGAAAGGACCCCAGTTCGATGAGATCCGCCCGCTCCTGCAGTTAGTGTAGGATCATGCTGACGAACTGCCTGACGATTGGATGTAAGCAGTGGCGGACTGATCGAGTTGTTCAATCGACATGACTGACAATTCTACCAGAGGTCGGTCAGTGGTTTACATCAAGATAGATTGGAACAAAGATGCGGAGAACAAGCCGCTTGTTGGCGAGGACAGGTTTCATGCTTTGCAGACAGCGGCGACCCGGCCATATACACTCCCACTGATGATTTTCGGCGGCAATGGGAATTTTCCCACTCCCACATTTTCGCCACAGAGGGCGTAAGAAGTAGTCACAGCTGAAGGATCTCCCCGGTGCTCACTGGGAAAGAATCAGAACGTAAGCAAGAATCCGACGGGAGACGACTAAGAGACCGTAGTCTCCGCTCCAGTCTTATTCCCACTCACAAAGTCGCCAAAGGAGTGGTTATGAGTCCGCTTTGTTCGTGGTCTGATTCGACGTGGATCCCGACGCGTTCTCCGATGAGTCGGTGTTCAACACGGCGTAGATCTGCTTCCCTCTCGAGAAGTCCTTCACATATGCCCGAACGTAGTTTTCATCAGTATTCACTGTGCTGCCCGGTACTTTCGACCAGATTCCAGCCTCAGCGCTGTAGACCCAGACAGCAGATCATCCTCGTTCACACCTGAGGCTTCTGCATCGGTGTAGGAGACGTTGATGAGGAACGATGCTTCGGCACCGTCAGTCGTGTTTTCCGCGACGATATACCTGCCAATATTAGTGTGACCGCTCGGGTCAGCAGGCACTTCGTCGGCGTTGGTACCGTGGAATCGGATGTCGTTGGTCTGTGAACGGAATGTCGTCGGGTAACCCGACACCTCGCCAATTGAGATGTTGGTGATCCGGGTACCGCCCGCCTCGTAGGCGCCTCAATACGACCAGCGGGCACTACTGTCCTCATCCGGTTTCTCGATATAATTGTTGTCCAAGAGTCGATAAAGATGACGCTCATCTGTAGCGGTGAATACTTTTTCATGACTGGAGTTCGTAGCCTTCCCCAGCATGGTCAGCAGAGAGAGTGTCAACGAGGTCTTTCTGCCTGACAAAGAGGACTGTTTAGAGTA
>NZ_JBPEHH010000255.1:0-1458 GCF_054177595.1 Haladaptatus ordinarius
GGATAACTGAGCCCGGTTCTCTTTTTTTGTCGACGGCCGAATCGATCCGTCGAACCGTGTAAGAGTATCTTCAGCCGACGTCAGGAGGATTGGTGAGGCAAAATTCTTAGACAGGCTCTCAAAGGCTCATTATTGCATCGAATAATCCTACCTATCGAATGTCGGTAATATACATCGAAGTGTTTCTTCATATACTCATATAATCGCCATGTTTTTGTTATAACTAAGACTAAAGTGCTAGAGCGAATCGTCTCCGTTGGGAGCGCGATGCCTTGCAGAAAGGCCGGTGCTAGAGACACCGACCGCGCTTCTTGAGGTGCAAGAAGCAATGACGACTATTCAGTCCGCGGTAGAAAGCAGTACCGAATCGGCTGTGATCCTGAATGAAATCAAGGGTGTGCATACCGATGCGTATCGAGTCGGACTCAATATCTCCGACAGCAGGGGATTACCCGCTGAGTTCGTTGTCTTCCCGGTAAGAGATGATTTGAATGACTGATCGCTCTCGCCGGTCGATTCTCGAAACCGCAGGTGCAGTAGTTGGTGGACTCCTTGGAACAACAGCAATCACAGCAAACACAGACCGTGTGCGTGCGCGTCGTTGGCTCAGTCGTCGGAATCATCCTCGCGTGCCATTTTTTCGGTATGTCGGGAGCCTCCAGATGGATGCGATATGCTACTGGGCGAAAAGCGGGTGTACGTACTGGAGTCTGGCATCGCTTGCCGATCCCGTTCCTGGTGATTTTATCCCGATCGCAGGTGGGTGTGCTGGCGTCCATTCCGGGTGCCAACTCCAAGACAACCTACAGCGGATTGCAGGATGTGATACCGGTTGGGTACACGTTTATAAACTCCGTTGGTGGGCGCGTGGAATGTTCTGGATGTTTTCCGGTGCTATCAACGCACTACTGCTCCCACAGGGGGTGTATGGATCGTGCCAGTGACTGATCTCATCACTGCTGGACTGTATACGGATGTGGTATTACCCGGATTGCTCGCAAGTGCATTCGTCTACGTCCGGCTCACCCGCGCTTCCCGGTACAATTACTGGCAGCGACGCGCTGTCGAACTCGGTGCCGTGGCGATGACCCTGTTCGTCGTCTCAACAGTGCTATTGAGTCCACTCATCTCGATGGTCGCGATTGGCGTGACAGTACTGCTCATCGGTGCGTTAGTATTGGGGTACACCAGACGAGAGCCCAACCGACCGAATCAAACCTGAAGATAGAAATCTGATTTTTGAGCGCATTCGTTTTATGCCGGTTCCAATCGCTCACCTTCGCACTCGGGAACGACGCAAGCGTACGTCACCGTGGCTTGGCACTATCGGTTACTCTCGATGAGCGTGTCATAGAATCCATCTCATAGCTTTTCGCAGCCCGGGTCGTTTCCTCGCTCGTAGTTGGTGATTGCAACCACGAGTCGGAGACAGAGCGCAACGAACACTTCTGTTCGTGC
>NZ_JBPEHH010000256.1:0-1442 GCF_054177595.1 Haladaptatus ordinarius
CGATGTAGCGGATGGAGAGCGAAGCATTTGGCCTGCGTATGAAACCACTGTTGGAGATGAGCTAGACATCTTGTTCGGGGTGTTCCGCCGGGAACACCCCTTTCTCCTGCGCCCTCAGCTCTAAATTTCCATCACTTTGCGACGATCGTCGCTCGCTTCGAACCGCTGGTCGACCGGCGTCGGAACCGGCGCGGACGAACCCGTCGAGGAGGAAAGTTCCAGCGGAAAAGGAACGCTCGTTAAAGAGCACGTCAAATGCGAAGCGGATTGCACCTGTAATAATAGAAATAACAATAGATATTATATATACATAAATTTTTGGAGAATAGAACGATGAAATCGGAATACGTTGGTAAGCCGGGAAGAACTGAATAATAATATAATAAATCAATTAATTGTATCAATCGGCCACTCTTTATTAGTGATTTGAGTCTCCTCTGGCTTTATGAAGGACGTAATTCGCAAGGACATAATTCGACCGTATTTCAACGATACCCTCGAGGAGGGTTGTACCTTTTGCGACGAGCGCGCCAATGCTCGAATCACTGGAGAGACTCACGCACCGGATGATTTCCGGTATCTCGGCCGACCGGCCGACGGCGATGAATTCGAGTTTTTCGTTTGTTTCTTCCATTACGCCTTAATCCGGGCAGAGACCAACGAGGAGGATTGTACCTTTTGTGACGAGCGCGCCAAGGCTCGAATCACTGGAGAGACTCACGCACCGGATGATTTCCGGTATCTCGGCCGACCGGCCGACGGCGATGAATTCGAGTTTTTCGTTTGTTTCTTCCATTACGCCTTAATCCGGGCAGAGCCCGACGAAGAGTAACGTCTCTCCCGGTATTGCCACTGATTCTTAGTGATTTGAGTCGCTTAGGAGTACATGCGGCAGTGGATTGTCTCTGGCACCCCCACCAAGATCTATCCGAATAGTGGGGAGAGCAGTATATTGGTGGACGGCAATGAGAGTACTCCGCACTAGTAGAGGAGTTCAACGCCGAACGCTGCGATGAATTCGTTGAGGAAATGGGCGAGAAGAAATCCAATCAAGACGACACTTCCGATGCGAAGGCTTTCGGTAAGTAGCCACCGACCGTCAATATCAAATCCACTAATAAAACTAATCAATTCTCCGCTGCGATAAACCCACACTCACTATTCTGCTCTGTAGGAGCGCTAGCCTGCGGCGTGGCGACTCGGTCATCTCGGTAGAAAGCGAAGCGACAGACTGTTGTGAGTTCGGAAATCCGCCGCTTCACGCGTGGTATGGTCGCTACTGCTAAAACAGTTGTTGAGAATCCAGGCGAACCCGCCGACCCCGTAGTGATTAACGTAACTTCTGGATGAATCCGCTGAGATGATTCTCAATCCACGAGCCTGCGAAACTCAGTCGGTCGGTCAATTTCGTGAAGATTTCATCGAGGAGGGCGCGGTACTCG
>NZ_JBPEHH010000257.1:0-1429 GCF_054177595.1 Haladaptatus ordinarius
CGAACAGAAGTGTTCGTTGCGCTCTGTCTCCGACTCGTGGTTGCAATCACCAACTACGAGCGAGGAAACGACCCGGGCTGCGAAAAGCTATGAGATGGATTCTATGACACGCTCGAGAGTATGCACTCTCAGACGATGACTGTGAAACGATTGTCGAGGTATATGAAGACCTGTTTGAGGAAGGGTTCAAATGATACATGAGACTACGATACTACGGCAAGATTGGGATAGCGTCGGCTCGCTTTCCGAGGTTTGAGTGATACATGAGACTACGATACTATGCTGACGCCGATGTCCGAGAGTGGCACGAGCACACACTACGGTTGTTGAGGAAGCTCCACGATGACCACGACATCTTGGTCGAGATCGACCGGATTGACGAACAGCACGGACCGATCAATGATTTCCCTGGTGAGGTGCGGTCTTCGACGCCAGAAGAGATCTATGAACGTGACCTTAAACGGAACCGTGCCCTGAACCAGTCCATCGAGCCGACCCCCTCGGAAGGTTTCAAACGGTACAGCAAGCTCAACATCGCCGGAAACGTCGCAATCGTCGATGACGAGGGGACCGTCCAGTGGGCTTCGACGCTTCCGGGCTATGCTGGCGGCTATAGACCAGGTGTCGAAGATCAGACCGCGATGGATTTCCTCGAAGATATCGCCACCACACCGAGCAACCGGTTCTGTGTCGAGTGCCTCCAGCTGTTGGACGGCGACGAAAGCTTCTGTCCCAACTGTGGCTCCGAACTCCGGTAGAGGGTGGTACGGTCAGAGGTCTTCAAGCCGATCAACATACCGCTCGCGGTCGAACATCTCGTATCTCTGTCATCATCTTGTGGATCTCTTCGAGCAGGATGGCTCCCACCGTGTCGATCGCTTTCTCTCTGCTGTGGCCTTGCTCCATCAAGCGGTTCACCGCTTGGTTGATTTCCTCCAGGTCGGATTGCTGGAGTTGTCGTTCGACGACTGCTCGGATTTCGTCCCTGAGGTGTTCGTTTGTCTCGCGCATCTGTCTCCACCTCCTCGGAAATCGAGTTCCCACTGATATCAATCTCGGGGGAACTCGGCACGGTTGAGCTACGTGGGTTCATCGAGATCATCTTCGAGGGTTTCGAGTGCGTCAATCGTCGTTTCCCGGTATTTCGCAACTATCCGTGGTTAGGGCTTCATACAAACGAGTTGCTCGCGCTGAGCTCGGGCTACTCGAGTTCAACAACGTCCCCACTACCGTCGCGAAGAATATCGCGTACTTCTGCAAGGAGTCGGTGCCATTCTTTGGATAGTGCCGCCCCTGCATCGGGGTCATATTCGCTAGATGTCCGTTGTAGCTCAGTAGTCAAAGATTTGAGATGATTTCGTCACAAAACAACTGGATCATGATGCTGATTCAGCTGCTGCCCGGATATATTGGTGATGAACATTCCCTG
>NZ_JBPEHH010000258.1:0-1385 GCF_054177595.1 Haladaptatus ordinarius
CGGTTTCGTGAGAGATCGACTCGAAGTCGATCTCGTCGAGGGTGACGAGTTCGTCGGCCAGCAGATGGAGTGTCCAGCGGGAGTGTCCTTCTGGGGGTTCGCTGCAAGCAAGTCTGATGCCCTAACCGCAGTCACACCGCTTGATTCTCTCAACGGGAGATCAGATTTGATTCGCAGTGGTACCAACCTGAGTAGTGAACTAGCAAAACTATTTAGGCTTGTGGACTAATATAGTTATTAGTACGATGAGTGACTCTCCGCGAGACTTAGCATCGGAGTGGGAAACCGAACTCGAGAGTCGAACGACTGTCGAGAAGGTCTATGATGTGATTCTCCAGTTGAACGATCCACTTCGGGTCTCCGAGATCGCAGACCGGGCAGGAGTTGCGCCAGATACCGCACGGAAATATCTGGAGTTCCTTGGAGAGATGGGCGTCGCGAAGAAGATCGGCGACGATCCAGTGACGTATGGCCGGAACGACTCGTATCTCGAATGGCGGAATATCGATCGTCTTCAACGAGAGTACACCATCGAGGAGCTAAACGATCGACTATCGGAACTCAGTGACACGATCTCGTCGTTCCAAGAGACCTATGAGGTTGAAACGCCTGGTGAAGTCGTCCCGCAGGAGCACGGCTACGAGAAACTCGATGAGACGATGGATGATCTTCGACAGTGGAACGCAGCGTGTGAAGAAGTCGATAGGCTCGTCGAGGCACTCGGACACGGTACACCAAACGCACAAACGGGAACGGTGAAGGTTGCGGATATGGTTCGGTTCTTCCAGCGACTGCAGTCCAGCCAACCAAATTCTAGCACAGACGCATTCTCAGAAAACCACTCCTAATCAGATGGACGGGAAGTCACCGAACAAGGAGGTTCTGCGGAGAGTTGCACGAAAGCTCGGAGAGATCAGTCTCGTTTCGCAGGTCAACCCGTTTCCATCGAACAAACCAGCGACCGTCGAGGTCGTCTTTGATGCAACAGCGTATCCGGAGCAGATTTCGCGTGCGTATGTCGATATCGAGCTACAGCTCAATGGTAATTTCTACATCCACTATGTAGAAGAGTGGGAAGATAACCGGAAAGAGTGTCGATGGGATCGACACGAAAATCCACATAACGCTCGCGACCACTACCATCCGTTTCCAGCAGCAGCCACTGATGATGTAGAAGACCGGCAGTATCCTGATGACTTCTTCGACGTACTTGGTGAGGTCATCACGGATATTCAGGCACGGTGGGGAGAAACGTTCGAGATAGCAGACTAGTGCATTGTCAACTATCAATTGTAGGATAAAGTCGGCGTAGTTTGATTCGTGCATCTTCGGATGTGAATCGCCAGTCAATGTCTGTTTCTTGGGCGTTCAGTGAATTTGTCCAC
>NZ_JBPEHH010000259.1:0-1343 GCF_054177595.1 Haladaptatus ordinarius
ACTCTAAACAGTCCTCTTTGTCAGGCAGAAAGACCTCGTTGACACTCTCTCTGCTGACCATGCTGGGGAAGGCTACGAACTCCAGTCATGAAAAAGTATTCACCGCTACAGATGAGCGTACACAGATTTCAAGCCCGACCTGACGAATATCGGTGGGGAAATACTGGCGATCAAACCACATCACTATCGAGTCCGGTCGTTCGTGCGGGAAGACTGATACAGACTCAACCAAAGAGAGCGTGCCAAACCGTCGAGCAACATGCCGTGACAGCGTCTCGTCGAGTGTTTTCTCGGAGTCGTCGCTCATCGATTATGCGGAAGCCTGCGTGGCGCCGTCGTGGTTCTGCCGTGCCTGTTCGAGTTCCTCGATTCGACGCCGAACCGTTCGCCACTCTTGTAGCTCCATCCAAATATCCTCTACATCGTCATAGTCTGCGTGATCAAGCGCATCGACGTGATCTGGCCCCTCGGCGTCGTACTGTTCACGGTAACGCCGCTCTTTCGCAGTCAGCTTCTTCAATCGCTGTTCGAGTTCCTCCATCGGAAGGCCGCGCAACCGGTGAATCCGCCGCCATCGGAAGTAGTCCTCATCTCGGACGAATTCATCCGGGGACTCGTTGACCTGGGTTAGCATCCCAATCTCAGTGAACCACTGGAGATAGTCCCTGGCAGTTTCCTTCGAAACATCTGCTCTGTCGGCGATGACAGCAACCCGTGTCGGATCGTACAGCTGCAGTGCCGTGATGTACACTCTATCTCGTGTCGATTCGCCCTCCCACGTTTCCGTCCACTCGTCAGCAAGACTTGGAGGGGTGTTCGGTCGCTCGTCTGGATCCATAGCGTAGCCTTCGATTTGCCGCACTATATATTTTGTTACCGCTTAAAATATTGGGTTAGCGGTGGAGACGGTCGAGTACCGATGTTACGGAGACGAAGGAGACAATGTCTCACATTCACAAACGTATTACTAATGCATATTTTTCTCATTTCTGCTAGATGCAAATATTTAAGCTAGTTTTCGTGCGTTATTGAAGTGATCCGTTGCACAAGACGCGGAACGAATCTACAAGCCGCTACACCATGCAATTGATCCACTTATATGGGTGGTAGAGCTCTAAGACGTTAATCCGTTTTGCGGTGTCTGTACTAGCAAGTATGGGGTTACTTGAGCTTCTTCGTTGAGCAGGGAGAAGCGATGAGAGTACCCTGTACGAGTGTCGAGATTGTGGGATGTGTGTCTTCCCAGAAAGGGATAAGTGTCCGAACTGTGGTTCTACTGAAATAGCCTGCTACGAATTCTGATACGCCGTACATCGCACTCCCAGCATCAGTCGAAGCGCAAG
>NZ_JBPEHH010000260.1:0-1324 GCF_054177595.1 Haladaptatus ordinarius
CGATTGTCCGGTGGCGTTGGACGACATCGCGCTCGCGCGCGATGTCTTCGATAAGCGCTACTGGAAAGAGGGAAGTCAGTCGCCGTCGTATGAGTGTTGGAGAGAGTTCTGTTAGCACACCCTCTCTCTACGCGGTTTCTGAAGATCACCTTATCAAGACAGCACCGTCTGCCGGCTTCGCTCCTTAACCGAACACGGATGGGTAGTATATAAAGGCATGACCGGTCATGCCGGTGATTCTCATCAATCCATAAACGAAGTACACCTATGGGTTCGAACTCACCAGCACGTTATTTGGAGACACGGGATGAGACAGACCCTTCATTGAATGCTGTGTTCGAGACACTTGCTGATCCACGTCGGCGATTCGCCCTCTCGTATCTCCACGAGTGCTCCAGACCTATCGCGATCGCAGACCTGGTTCAGGAGATCAGTGCAGATCAGCACGAGGTAGCCAAGAACGAGGTTCCAGAGGAGGTTTTGCAGCAGGAAACAACTGTGTTCCACCATTGCCATCTACCGAAGTTAGTGGATGCACATCTCGTGACCATCGATGCTGATCGAAATACAGTGATGGCAACAGACACGCTCCAATCGATCGAGCAACTCCTCGCGATCGTAGCAGAGATTGAGCAGTAGAGATTCTGTGACGCGACTAGGGTAATACCAGAGCATTCTACAGAATGAAAGTCAGGGATTTGATAGCAACAACGGTCACTGCTGCCACTCTAGACGAGCGCTGCTACTGGGTGTCAGCTCATGTTTCCCTCTGAGTCATCGATCTCAAGGCTCACATCGCCCTCACTCGAGACCGTCACCCAGTACCCGGCATACTGAAACGAGACAGAACCCTGTGATCGCGTCGTGCCATCGGCCTGTGGCGCAAAGAGCTCATCGAGGGCTTCCGGATTGATCACATTGTACAATGTGTCTAGATCATCTGGCGTGCATTCGTTCGCGTCTGCGACGATCGTCAGCACGCGCGTACTTAGTGGTTGTGGCGATGCAGCAGGTGGCCTGTCGTTGGTATTCGTAGGGCGCATAAGATACGTTTTCTTGCTAAATAGCAGTATTAAACCGAGTATGCGATGGGGTCAGCCGCTATTTCGTACTCTACACGTTACTGGAACCGCCCTATTATAACTTGTAGATATAAAAACTGAAATGTTGGATAACTCCCCACAGAAATTCCCCGATCACACAACTATCGGTACTTCCCAACCGATGTGAGAACTGAAGCTAAAGCGTTAGTCTAATTAGGAAGATGTCTGGTTGAGTGAATGTGTTCAATATCCCTCAGCCAGACGGTGCTCTTTCGGACTCG
>NZ_JBPEHH010000261.1:0-1322 GCF_054177595.1 Haladaptatus ordinarius
GATAACTGAGCCCGGTTCTCTTTTTTTGTCGACGGCCGAATCGATCCGTCGAACCGTGTAAGAGTATCTTCAGCCGACGTCAGGAGGATTGGTGAGGCAAAATTCTTAGACAGGCTCATTTATTCCTCAATTCCTCTTTCCCGGCTTCGACGTGGGCGCGATCACCTGTTTGACTGTCTCTTCGCCGATGATACACGAAAAGCGGATCAGGAATATGATACCCATCGAGACCAGCGTCGAGATACTGCAGTAAGAGGTCGTACTCCGCAAATATCATATCCGGGTCGTACACGTCGAACTGCCTGAGCTGGTCGGTTCGATGCATCACACCGACTTTTACGGTATTCATGATGTCTGTGCCAGTCTCGACTATTTCCCGCATCCCATCAGGAAATTGCTCGTAGTAGTCAGTATAGACGAAATCGATATCACTGCGATCCGTGAGAATTTCGGATGCTCGCTCGACCAACGACGGGAGAAACTCGTCGTCCGAATCGAGAACCATTACGTACTCACCGCGTGCTCATTCGATCCCCTGGTTGCATGGAATCGTCCCGTTTCCGCTGTTTTGCTCGTTCTCGATGAGACGCACGTACGATGCCGCGAATGATTCGACGATTGCTGCCGTCTCGTCAGTCGAGCTGTCGTCCACGACGATATGCTCGATTCGTGAATCGTCTATCGTCTGTTGCCGAACGCTCTCGAGTGCTCGCTCGATGTAATCTGCGGAGTTATACGCCGCAGTGACGATGGAGACATCCGGTGAGGTCATGCTGGCGGTCTACTACCCATAATGGTTACGAAAGTAATAGGTTTCTCCCCCAGCTTTGCTGACTGGTGAACGGCTCTCATTCGTGGCGTCACGGTAGGTACACAGGTTCGGAGGATGTCGAATATACAAGCGAGATAGCGGTGTAAACCAGTATTTCGCGGCGGAGGTGAGTGTGGGTTCGACAGGATCAGTGTACCGATTGGGTGGAGAGTCGTGATATCCGAAGAGATGGAGTAACAAAGCGGGACTCGGGAGGGAGTTGTCACTCCCGAGTCCCGCGGTCTGGGCGTCTTTCACCGGTCAGTCGGGCGGAGCGAGGCAGAAACCGATGAGTTCGACGACTTCGCCAGCGCGGAGTGGCGGCTTTGCGCCGAGGTTGACGGCAAGCGCCTCACGAAGCAGGAGGTTCGTGAGGCGCCAGACGTTGTACTTGACGACGCCAAGGACGAAGTACAGGAGCCGCACGCGGTAATCTGTCGAGGCTGTGGCGGGGAGGAAGTGATTCTTGATACTCTTGTACTCGCTTTCGATCTGCCACCGCCGGCTGTAC
>NZ_JBPEHH010000262.1:0-1317 GCF_054177595.1 Haladaptatus ordinarius
TGCATCGTGTCCTGAACACGAGTCAGGAGCGCTATCAGCGCTTCACATTAGTCGTCGAAACGACTGATTCAGAACCATCGGTGAACAATGTCGGTCACAGCGGTTGCTACCGCTGTTCTTTCAAGATGTCAATACTCTAGTGGTTTGTAGAATTTGAGATCCCGAACTTGTGTGGTCTCCTGATTAACTGATTTTGTTATCGCAGTATGTGATTTATAGATATGCGAAGTCCTGTTATCAGGGCATAGAGCGAATCTCGTGCGCAATTACACTGGGGGTAGTAGTGTGCAGTGTACTTCTGCTTACAGCGGTAAGCGGAAGTGGGATCACCCAACTCGACGCCCTCGGGGAAGCACAAAATTCGTGTTGGGGCGCGACAGCTGGTTTCCACCGAAAATCTACGGATTACTGTAACTATACAGCGGCGAAGACGGCAATAGGAGACTTCTGGTGTCCCCAGTGGTGTGATCCTTTAGCATTGGCGTCGGTGGTTTTATTGCGATCTATTACAAAGTATTGCACATGCCCATCAACATCGACCGCCTTGACGACGAACCCGTTGACGTCCTCTCACTCTCTAAGGGCACGCAGCCGTACCAAATCCTCCAGTTCCTCGCTGAGAACGACGACAAGGCATTCACACAAACAGAGATCCACGAGGCCACCGGCATCAAGCGCGGGAGCGTCGGCTCTGCCCTCTCTCGGCTTGACGACCGTGGCCTCGTTCGCCATCGAGGGCGGTATTGGGCAATCGCAGAGGATGACCGACTCGCGTCATTCGCCGCACAGACGCACGCCAATTCTGTCTCGACCACAGACGACTACTACGGCGATGACGAGGCGTGAGCGGATGGCATATCCCCGTGGGGCGGTCGTGAAAGGCCCTGACCTCTTTGCTGACCACGAGTACCGCCCCTACGTGCGCGTAAGTGATGAGACACACCCATTCAGCGACGAAGAAGCCCTCTATGCAGCGGTGACAACAACCCGTCGGCCAGTAGCGATTCTGCTTACTGATGCTGATTTTGCAACCGGCGGGTTGCCGCGTGAGAGCTACGTCAATCCATGGACGATTGCTCCTCTCCGCCACGCGGACATCCATGGCGAAGAGGGGCGACTCATCGACGAGACGATTGAGGCAATCGCGCGGGGTGCAGCAGGCTACTTGGGCGTCGAGTAAATTAGTTCGCCATCATACTCTCGGTAGTTCCCATCGTTCCTGATTACTGACTCGGTTTCTGGGGCGAGACGAGAGTAGCTGGCGCGGATGAGCGAATGATTCAACCAAAGACGGCGGTCTCACTCCAGTGAGAGCGC
>NZ_JBPEHH010000263.1:0-1312 GCF_054177595.1 Haladaptatus ordinarius
TCCCCGGATGCAATTACATCGCTGCTGACTTCGCTCTTCCCATCCGGTATGATCGACGACCTCGCGCGTGAGCGCGAAGTCGTCGTGAGGAAGCGCAAACTGGACGTCCGAGTACTAGTCTGGACGCTGATCGTGGGCTTCGCCGTCGGCGGCGAAGCCCGCTCCATCGCCGCTTATCGCCGGACGTACAACGGTGCGACCGGTCAGAATCTCGTCGCCTCCAGTTTCTACGACCGGTTCACCACGCAACTGGAACGACTCCTGCGCGACCTCCTCGACCACGCCGTCGAGGAGGTCGCTGTCCCGCACACCCTCGCTCCAGCCTTCGAGCAGTTCCGCGATGTGATCGTCGCTGACGCCACCGTCGTACGGTTACATCGATTCCTGTCGGCGTTCCCTGCGACGCATCCGGATGTCTCCGGAATCAAGCTCTATCTCGTCCACAGTGTCACCGCTCAGTCGGTGATCGCCCGCGCGATCACCGACGAGCGAACCCACGAGAGCACCCTCTTCAAAACCGGGTCGTGGATGCGTGGACGGCTGTTCTTGCTCGATCTCGGCTTTTTCAAGTATCACCGGTTCGCGCGGATTGACGAGAACGGCGGCTTCTTCGTCAGTAGACTCAAACGGAGTGCGAACCCGGTGATCGTCCGCGAGCTGCGCGAATGGCGCGGTCGCGCCATTCCGCTTGAGGGGAAGCACGTGTTCGACGTTCTCGGTGATCTGTGTCGGAAACACATCGACGTGGAGGTCGAAGTCCGGTTCCAGCGGCGAGCGTACAACGAAACGCGGTCGTGGGACAGCAAGCGATTTCGAGTCGTCGGCGTCCGCGATGAGGACGCCGACGACGGCTATCGGTTGTACATGACGAACTTGCCGGGTGGGAAGTTCAGTCCTGAGGATGTATCGACGCTGTACCGTGCTCGGTGGGTCGTGGAACTGCTGTTCCGTGAGCTGAAGTCACAGTACGGGCTTGGGCGGTTCCAGACGGAGAAAGAACACATCGTTCGGATTCAGGTGACGGCGGCTCTGCTGACGCTGGTGGTCAGCAGAGCCATCCTTCGATTGTTCGTCGATCACGCCGAGGAACTGGGCGATACCTGCGTGTTTCCAACGGAACGCTGGGCGACGACCTTTCGGTCGTACGCCCAGCAAGTCCTCTCTGAGATCGTTGTTTCGTTCGACTACGACCCGAATCTCCCGAACACGTGGTATCGAGAGGCGAGACAACC
This sequence comes from Haladaptatus ordinarius, assembly GCF_054177595.1. Lineage (NCBI taxonomy): Archaea > Methanobacteriati > Methanobacteriota > Halobacteria > Halobacteriales > Haladaptataceae > Haladaptatus > Haladaptatus ordinarius. The sequence goes on from NZ_JBPEHH010000263.1 coordinate 1,233, forward strand.
AGCTCCGTCACGCCAGACGCTTCTTGAGGAGGTGAATGCAGCACTGTATGCTGGTTTTACGTCTTAACCGAATACGAATG
>NZ_JBPEHH010000264.1:0-1292 GCF_054177595.1 Haladaptatus ordinarius
GGGTTCGTTACCGGACACTATCGAACACTCGAAGAGTTCCGTCAGGAATACATCGACACCTTCGGCGGAACACTTCGTTACTCGTCGTTTCACGATTGGTTCACCGAGGCGCTCTGTGCGTTTCTTCGAGAGGTCCTCAAGGACGCGCTTGAGGACCTCGAAGAGAACGACGACCGTCTCCAGGGCCGGTTCGACCAGTTCCGCGAAGTATTCATCATCGACATGACGGTCATCACGCTGTATCAGTCCCTCTTGGGCGTGTTTCCAGGGTATGGCGACGACCACGCTGGAGCGAAGCTCCACGTGGTCGAAGCCGTCAGCACGGGACTTCCAGCTGACTTCACCATCACAGACGCGCGTACCCACGAGTCAACGCAACTCTCGACCGGTCCATGGGTCGAGAACGCCCTGCTGTTGTTCGATCAAGCCTACTTCGACTACCGGACGATGGATCTCATTGATGCCAACGGCGGCTGGTTCCTCACACGACTCAAGCCCAACGCAAACCCCGCAATCACCAACGAGTTCAGGGAATGGCGTGGCAACGCCATTTCCCTGGAAGGAAAGCAGGTCCAGGAGATCTTGGACGATCTTCACCGAGATGTCATCGACGTCGAGGGCGAAGTTGAATTCAAGCGACGTGTCTACAACGGCACGCGAAGCCGTGCCGTTGAGACGTTCCGTGTCGTCGGCGTCTGGAACACAGAGGAACAACGCTACCACCTGTACATCACGAATCTGCCGGTTGAAGGGTATCGCGCGCCTGATATCGCGAAGCTCTATCAGGCGCGCTGGGAGGTCGAACTCCTGTTTCGAGAGCTGAAACGAGTGTACGGGCTTGACGAAGTTACCTCCAGCAAGCCCGAAGTCGTGGAAGCATTGATTCTCATCGGGTTGCTCTCGCTTGTGATCAGCCGCACGCTCAGGGAGCTGTTCATCGAGATCATCGAACACCAGCAAGAAGACGGCAGCGACGACGACGTCGACGCGTCGTCGCTGCTTCCCAAGGAACGGTGGGCACGGGCGTTCAGTCGGCGAAGTGATCGGATTCTCTGCCGAGTCGCCGAGCGACTCGGCTACGAGCCACCGAGCCTCGTTGAGTCATTGCTGAAGGATGCATTAGATCCGAACGCTCACCGTTCCCTGCTGTTAGAGCGGGTCCAGCACGAACCGTTCGAAGTTGATCTCGCGTAACCCGCCCTAACGAGGTTGAATTCGTGAAGATTTCCAGCGACAGCTTTCGGATTCAGTGGACTGTTCGGAGCGCTCACCGCCGTGAGCGCTCCTATAGC
>NZ_JBPEHH010000265.1:0-1224 GCF_054177595.1 Haladaptatus ordinarius
AGGTAGTTCGTGGGGTAGAGCGACCGATTGGAAGTCCCGCCTCCGAGAGGAGTCGGCCTTCCTGTCAAACTCCGAACCTACGGACGCCGTCGACGCGAGGAATCCGGTGTGCGGGGTAAGCCTGTGCACCAGGAGGGAGACAACCCAGAGCTGGGTTAAGGTCCCCAAGTATGAGCTAAGTGCGATTGAAGGTGGTCGCAAGCCCTAAACAGCCGGGAGGTGAGCTTAGAAGCAGCTACCCTCTAAGAAAAGCGTAACAGCTTACCGGCCGAGGTTTGCGGCGCCGAAAATGATCGGGGCTCAAGTTCATCACCGAGACCTAGCGGCACGCTTTAACGCGTGATCCAGTAGGTTGGCACTCCGGACGGGTGGAAGTACGGGCGAGAGTTCGTATGGACCGTTCGGTGTAGAAAATCCTGGCCATAGTAGCAGCGTTAGTCGGGTGAGACCCTCGACGACCTTACGAGTAAGGGTTCCTCAGCAATGCTGATCAGCTGAGGGTTAGCCGATCCTAAGACCGATCGCAATTCGAGTCGGTCAACAGGGAAACTGGTTAATATTCCAGTGCCTTCACACAGTGAAAGTTGACGCTTCAGGAAACATCGAGCCGGGCAGTCGCCCGGTCGAACCATCAAAGTTCGTGGAAGCCGTAACGGCAGGAAGCGGACGAACGGTGGGATAGCGCAAGTCGGTGGTACCCGGAGCCCGTGAAAAGACGAGTGTGAAGATCGTACCAAGATCCGACACAGGTACTCTGGCGGTGAAAGCCAAGGTCTGTCGGGAGCAACCGACGTTAGGGAATTCGGCAAGTTAGTCCCGTAAGTTCGCGATAAGGGATGCCTGCTCTGGATAAGAGCAGGCCGCAGTGACTCGGACGCTCCAACTGTCTAGTAACAACATAGGTGACCGCAAATCCGCAAGGACTCGTACGGTCACTGAATCCTGCCCAGTGCGGGTATCTGAACACCCAGTACAATGGGACGAAGGACCCGTTAACGGCGGGGGTAACTATGACCCTCTTAAGGTAGCGTAGTACCTTGCCGCTTCAGTAGCGGCTTGCATGAATGGATCAATGAGAGCGTCACTGTCCCAACGTTGGGCCCGGTGAACTGTACATTCCAGTGCGGAGTCTGGAGACCCCCAAGGGGAAGCGAAGACCCTATAGAGCTTTACTGCAGGCTGTCGCTGGGACGTGGTCGCTACTGTGCAGGATAGGTAGGAGCC
>NZ_JBPEHH010000266.1:0-1193 GCF_054177595.1 Haladaptatus ordinarius
GCTCTCACTGGAGTGAGACCGCCGTCTTTGGTTGAATCATTCGCTCATCCGCGCCAGCTACTCTCGTCTCGCCCCAGAAACCGAGTCAGTAATCAGGAACGATGGGAACTACCGACAGTCGATGTAGACGGGAAACTCGACGGTCTAGCGGTGACCGTCGAGTTTCCCTGTCAGATCGTGTTCGATGACGCGACTCCATCCTTCCGAGAATTCCTGCTGGATCGCCTCTCCCCACCAGATGATCGGAACCACGTAGGCGACGTTGTGCGCCTGCAACAGCGTGAGACACTTGCTGTCGTAGAATCCGCGATCGAGGTAGACGGCCTTGACTTCGGTGTCAAGGTCGTCGTGAACACCGAGGAACTCAGCGAGGACACTGCTGGCGGTGTCGCCGTCTTCGAGACGGCGCACCGCCAGCGTGGTAGCTGTTTGTTCCGCACGCGTGCGTACAGCGTCGCATAGGCGTGGAACGCAGTGGTTCCACGCTTCGCCTCTGAGTGATAGAGCCCGTCCGTGTCGTCCTCATCACCGTAATAGGGCCGCAGGTGGAGGTCTGCACAGACCTCCACCTGCTCGGGGAGGAGTTCGACGACATCCCGCCGAAGGAGCGAGTTAGCGACTCGTTCGAGCCGGAACGGCTCGAACTTCGTCCGGAGATGGTAGGGAATCATATTCACAGATGGCGAGTCTTCGCTGGAGTTGCACAGCGTAGAGATCGAGGTCCCGTCGGCGGTCGCGCCGACGAGGACCTCGTGGATGTCCTCTGCATTGATAGTAGCGTTGTTCGCAAGGGAGAGAGACACTTCCTCGTCAAGTCGGTTGACGAGGAAGTTAAGGAGCTGGTCCTCGTGGATTTCACTGTCTGCTTGCTGCTGGTGCTTGGACACATCTTCAGCAAGCAGACGTCTCAACTAACCGGCTTTGTGATGTACTGATACTTTACCGCGTGTCAACCCAATGGCGAAGTTCAATCTTATCGCGTATGTCACGAGCTATCGCGATGGCTTCCAATCCGGGATGGTTGGTATCTAGTTCTGTGTAGACGAACGATGGAAATAGCTCCTCATTTGGTACCTCACGCTGACGCAGATATGCTTGCTGTCCCTCTGCTAACTGCTCCAGCCGCTGGTGAATCGTTGTGAGTCGATCGCTTCGGTCAGCAAATGGGTAGTTAGCACGCTCAATTTCTGCTA
>NZ_JBPEHH010000267.1:0-1173 GCF_054177595.1 Haladaptatus ordinarius
AGTTGGACGTCATGAGAATCCTTACGCTGTACAGGAGTTTCAGCTAGATAAGATTTATGTCATATGGCTCGAAATCCAGAGAATCTGAGTCATCCCGTCGATGTTTCTTGGACAGGCTCTGGAAGCACCGATGAAATCAGCGCTCAGGTCTCCGTGACCGCCATTACTAACGATACGAAGATGATGGAGAATGTCGGTAGTCGTGCTCTCAGTTCGTTTACCCCCGAGGATGTCCACTTCAGCGACTACGACGCCAACCAGCTCCGGGAAATCCTCCAGGCCCGTGAAGATGCTTTTCACGAGGATGCACTCAGTGACGACGCCATTCCGCTCGCAGCAGCATTCGCCGCACAAACCAATGGGGACGCACGAAAGGCGATCGATCTGATGCGAACAGCGGGGTCGATTGCAGAAAAAACAGGCGCCGACAAAGTCCAGGAAGAGCACGTTCGAGAAGCCCAAGATAAGGTTGAACAGAACCGCGTCTTAGAGGTGACTCGTGGGATTAGCACGCAGAAGAAGCTCTGTCTCTTCGCGACTGCGGCTGTAGCACGTGAAACTGGAACTGGTGCAGCGAAAAGTCCGATCGGGTACCGAGTCTATCAGTATCTTACAGGCACTCTCGGTTCAGATCAGTATCACCAAGAGACGTACGTGAATAAGATGAAGGAACTCACGACGTATTCGTTGGTTGAGACAGAGCGGAAGAGCCAAGGGCCACACTCGGGCAGCTACCTTGAGTTCACGTTTGGTGAAAACCCGGAGACCATCATCGAAACACTCCGGGAAGATTCGCGCCTAGACGACGTCCATGATGACGAGCTCCGTTCTGTTGTGAACGCACAGCTCAAGCAGTGACTTGTTCTTCGAACAAATCGATAAGGGTGTGGGTGTTACCGATAACCCAGCTCTACCGCTGACAAGAACAAGTCGATAGGGGTGTGTCTATACGATTTGGTGGTCTTTCACACAACAAATCGATAGAGGTGACTCTCCAGGATCTCGAGTCTCCGATTTTCTAGGAGAGCAGTCGCAATCGAATGGATTTTATGAATCATCGCTCATCTGTAGCGGTGAATACTTTTTCATGACTGGAGTTCGTAGCCTTCCCCAGCATGGTCAGCAGAGAGAGTGTCAACGAGGTCTTTCTGCCTGACAAAGAGGACTGTTTAG
>NZ_JBPEHH010000268.1:0-1142 GCF_054177595.1 Haladaptatus ordinarius
GCCTCATTACGCACCAATCCGGACAGCGGCTGAATCAGGCGACTGATTCAGTCGCCTCATTCTGACTACTACGTGTCAGCAACTGGTCTCTTGAGCCAGAGTGGACAACTAGCGACATTTTCGAGGTCGGATTCGAGGCGCCCGAGCTCGAACACCAACTGATTCGCCTCTTTATCGAGATCCAAGACCTCACTGTATTCCGCTTCTTCAAGTTCCTTAACTTCGTCTTCGAGGGCTTCAATCTCCTCTGTAAGGTCGATTCGTGTCTCACGGAGGTCTTCAAGCCGAGTTTTGTGTTCCTCGAGTTCGGTCGCTTCGTTTTCGAGTACCTTGATGCTCTATTCCTCGGTCGAAATTTTGAATCGGATGTCCTCAAGACGCGAGCGAGTATCGCTTAGCTCGTCGAGTTTCTCCTCGATTTCGGTTTCCAGTCGTGTCCTTTCTTCTTCGAGGCCGGGCAGTTGCTGTTCGAGCGAGTCGAGTTCGGCGAGTTCGTCGTCGATCTGGCGTTTCTCGGTTTCAAACTGCTCGATTTCGGCCTGATTCGCGTCCGTATCAACAGGCCGCATGATGAGATCGCGAAGGTAGTCCCCACGGGCGATCGCGCGACGGGCCTTGTTTGATTCCAGCAAGAAGGCAAAGAGACCCGCGAGTTCGGGATCGTCGAGGTACAAATTACCGATCATCGTAACCGTTCCACTTCGGCGTGCAAGCGACCGCATGTAGGTCTCGTCGCCAATCGTCAGTTCGACCCTCCCCTCTTTGGCATCGCCTTTCAGGGATGTTTGGTCGCAGCCGAGCGCCGTCATAATCGCCTGGAGGAAGGACATGCGATTCATCGCGTTGCGACCAGTAAAAGCGGTCACACCCGGGGAGAGTGTAACTTCTGTCTCGTCACTGCCACCGATGTTTCGGACGCTCAGGTCAACCTGAGCGAAATCTTCCTGCGCTGATTCCATACGCAGTCGTTCTCCTTCTTCACCATAATAAGTTGACATTCAGCGCCAAATCATTACAGATATGCACTGAGGGTGTCATAGAACGATTAGCACACCAAAGAGCAGGGTGAACGCTGATGTGGAATGAGTTCAGCGACCCTGCAAGATGATCCTTCGGTAGAGTCCTTCTTCAATGTCGTGGAG
>NZ_JBPEHH010000269.1:0-1122 GCF_054177595.1 Haladaptatus ordinarius
ACTCTAAACAGTCCTCTTTGTCAGGTAGAAAGACCTCGTTGACACTCTCTCTGCTGACCATGCTGGGGAAGGCTACGAACTCCAGTCATGAGAAAGTATTCACCGCTACAGATGAGCGAACCCGTCATCACAGACGGCATTGCCTGCGACGTTGTGTCCACCGCCTTTGATGGCGATTTCGAGTTCGCAGTCTCGGGCGAATGTGACCGCAGCCATGACGTCAGCGGTGCCAAGTGCCTGAACAATGACGGCGGGACGTCGGTCGATCATTGCGTTCCACACTTTGCGGGCCTCGTCGTATTCGTCCGTTTCGGGCCGGAGTACGGTTCCACGAATTTTCGACCGAAGGTCGGTAACTGCCGTTTCTGGAAGCGAGCGTTGGGATGGGAGCGATGTCATTTCAGTCTACCTTCTCGTCATTCTACGCCCGTCGAAGAGATGTAAATTTCTAGTGAAATATTTCACCGCGTGAAAGCATTGTCGCTGAGCAGTCAGCTATGCGATGAGTTCCGATGGAAACAGTGCGGCTATTTCCTCATCGCCGAGCGAGCGTGCGTCGGCACGATGTCGGTCGAAAACCGAGAGAGCCCACTTACGGGCTTCGGGGCTGTCAGTGTCGATGACCGCTTCGAGCATCCCCGTCTCGGCATCATGACAACAGATGCCGATTCGGTCGTCGAAGATGCCGAATCCACACCGGTTCTCGTCGGGGAGGTCGTCGTGCAGGAGGATGGTACAATTGTCGCAGGCCGCCGCCTCAGCGATCGCTTCCGGATTCCACCCGATCGTCGCTTCGAGGACCGCCGGTGAGTAGATGTATTCGTACTCCATGCCGCCGATTACCGATTGGCAGACGGTTTCATTGTTGATGGATTTGAACACGGTCGTGCCGAAGCCACACATGGCGGTGGTCTCCTCGATTAGTTGGCTGACACGCTTGACCGGCTCGTAGGGGTACCCTGGACCGGGATACGAGACTACTGCATCGGCGAATAACTCGACGGCGCTCATCTGTAGAAGTCAGTACTTAGGATCTGCTCGAACCAGTCGTCGGTGTTGAGGATCCAGCCCAAGAAGTTTAGATAGCCCTGTAAGTGGTGTTTTGAGACGCCTCGGAACCTT
>NZ_JBPEHH010000270.1:0-1088 GCF_054177595.1 Haladaptatus ordinarius
TTGTGTCGAATTCGTCCAGTTCGTACTGCGTCTTCAGCTCACGGAACAACGTTTCTACCTCCCATCGACACCGATACAGCGTTGCTAGATCTGCCGGGAGGAACTCCTCTCTCGGCAGATTCGTGATGTAGAGATGGTAGTCGTCGGCGTCCTCGTTGCGGACGCCGACGACGCGGAACCGCTTCGTGTCTAGTGAGCGCGTTCCCTCGTACTGTCCTCGCTTGAATTCCGCTTCGACCTCGACGTCGATGTACTTCCGCGAGAGGTCATCGACCACATCGTGGATCTGCTTGCCCTCCAAGGGAATGGCGCGGCCGCTCCATTCCCGTAATTCTGCCGTTATCACCGGATTCGCGTTCTGCTTCAGCCGACTCACGAAGTAGCCGTCGTTCTCATCGATCAACGCGAAGCGGCGGTACTTGAAGTACGCGAGGTCGAGTAGAACAAGCCGTCCCTGCAGCCACGAACCGGTCTTGAACAGTGTGCTGTCGTGCGTTTTCTCGTCAGTCACGTCGATCCGTTCAATCGTCTCGTCGGTGGCGTTGTGGAGCAGGTGGAGCTTCGCTCCAGCCTGCTCCTCATGACGGGCTTGGAACTCATCAGAGAGGAACTCGTGCAACCGCAACACGGTTCCATCAGCGATCATCACGTCTCTGAATCGGTCGATATCAGCGTCAACAGCATCAGGGACAGCGACCTCGTCGAGGCCGCGCTCGACGAGGTCGCGGAGATACTCTGCAAGAGTTGGCGTCAACCGGTGATAGAAACCGCCAGAGGAGATCGGTTCGTCGGCTGTGGCGTTGTAGGAGCGTCTGAATCCAGCGAGTGTTCGGCTTTCGCCTGCGGCGAATCCGAACACGAGCGCCCACACGAGGACTGGAACCTGAAGCTTGCCCTCTCGCTCGACCACGCCCAGTTCCTCGGCGTGATCTTCGAGGAACTCGGAGGGAAACAGTGTAGTGAGCCGACGCATGATTCTTGATGAGGAGCGAGAGTCGTGCACTGACTTCTCCTCCTCATTCCTCTCGAAAAGTAGCCTCGATAAGCCGTCACTGTCACGCGGTTCTCGTCTTAGCTAAAGACGGATG
>NZ_JBPEHH010000271.1:0-1087 GCF_054177595.1 Haladaptatus ordinarius
GTAACCGATGCACCAACCCGCGAAAGCGTGGTTGGGAAGGGTTCGACGCACGCTCTTGGCGACCACCGGGACGTGCGATGACGACCGTATGTACGTGCAATCCAGGCGTCCACTGGACTCACAACAGGTGAGTTATACAGTGAATCCAATCCAAGTACGTGGCTACTGTGCCACTTGGTGAATAGCTCGGCTCGAGCGCCGACGACGGACGTGCCAAGCTGCGAAAAGCCTGAGGGAGCCGCACGGAGGCGAAGAACTCAGGATCTCCGAATGGGAATCCCCACCGCAATTGCTTCGCGCAATGGGGAACGCCGAGAACTGAAACATCTCAGTATCGGCAGGAAAAGAAAGCAAACGCGATGTCGCTAGTAACTGCGAGTGAACCCGACACAGTCCAAACCGAAGCCTTCGGGCAATGTGGTGTGTGGACTGACTCTCAGCAACCGACCGCCTCTCAGAAGTCTTCTGGAACGGAGCATGAAACAGGGTGACAATCCCGTAAGAGAGACCAGTACGTTGTGCGTCAGCTCCCGAGTAGCGGGGGTCGGAAATCCCTCGTGAATATCGCGGGCATCGACCGCGAAGACTCAATACGACTCGAGACCGATAGCGAACAAGTAGCGTGAGCGAACGCTGAAAAGCACCTCGAAAAGGGAGGTGAAATAGGGCTTGAAATCAAGTGGCGATGGAGCGACAGGGCATACAAGGCCCACCAGAAAACGACCCGGGAGCAATCCCGCAGTAGGAACTGGTGGGAGCCGGTGTTCTGTCGTGCGTTTTGAAAAACGAGCCAGGGAGTGTATCCGATTGGCGAGCCTAACTCGAGCATCGAGGCAGGCACAGGGAAACCAATACGGCCGCAGCATTGCGAGGGCCACCGTCTTCAAGGGCGGGGAGTCGATCAGATACGACCCGAAACCGGATGATCTACGCATGGGCAAGGCGAAGCGTGGCGAAAGCCACGTGGAGGCCTGCTAGAGTTGGTGTCCTACAATACCCTCTCGTGACCTATGTGTAGGGGTGAAAGGCCCATCGAATCCGGCAACAGCTGGTTCCAACCGAAACATGTCGAAGCATGACCTTCGCT
>NZ_JBPEHH010000272.1:0-1076 GCF_054177595.1 Haladaptatus ordinarius
GTGAGGACGATCTCGACCGCTTGCTCACACAGACTGACGACGAGAAGGTGAGCAGGCGGCTCACCTTTATCAAACGACTGTACAAGGGTGCAACACTCGAAGACGCAGCTGACGATGTTGGGATGTCTCAATCAACTGGAAGCCGATGGGCACGGCTTTGGAACGAAGGCGGTCTCGGACTCCTGACACCGAGCTTCGGGGGCGGCCGGCCCCCGAAGCTCGACGATGAGCAACGAGAGCGTCTCCTCACCCTGCTCGAAGAAGGCGAACCGTGGAAGAAACAGGAGATTCAGCACCTCTTGAACACCGAGTTCGATGTCGAGTACCACCCGAACTATCTGCCACGACTTCTCTCCGATCTTGGCCTCTCGTACGCGATTCCGCGTACAGAGAGGCCAGAGCGACCGGAGAACGCTGACGAAATCCTCGACGAACGCGTTGCTGACGCGTTCGCCGAGGATGAGGCAGACAACCCACACAATAAACGGTCTGAGGACGACAGTGACGAGAAATGGACGGTTGACGATGATGTCCGGACGGACGGTGGAACGACAGTGGGATTCTTCGATATCTCGCACCCCCAACCATGGGACAATTCCCAGCGACTTTACACAGTGAGTGAACCGACAATCACCCGGCCGCTGGTGAAAATCGACACACCAGCGGCCGGATTCTATGCGCTCAACGGTGAAAGCGTCCTCCAGTTCCCTCCTAATCAGGAAAAAGAACAGATCTGCGCGTGTTTCGAAGAGATCCGCGAGCAGAATCCGGGCGAGCGGATTCTGCTCGTCTTAGACAACTTTTCATCACATGTCTGTGCGCACACACGGGAACGTGCTCACGAACTTGGGATCGACCTCATCTTTCTCCCGGTTGGCTCACCGCATCTCAACCCGATTGAGCCTGTCTGGAAAAGTCTCAAATGGGAGTCGTCACCCCTGATCGTGGAGGGCGCGGACGAGTACCGCGCCCTCCTCGATGAAATCTTCACGAAATTGACCGACCGACTGAGTTTCGCAGGCTCGTGGATTGAGAATCATCTCAGCGGATTCATCCAGAAGTTACGTTAATCACTA
>NZ_JBPEHH010000273.1:0-1060 GCF_054177595.1 Haladaptatus ordinarius
TCGATGTAGCGGATGGAGAGCGAAGCATTTGGCCTGCGTATGAAACCACTGTTGGAGATGAGCTAGACATCTTGTTCGGGGTGTTCCGCCGGGAACACCCCTTTCTCCTGCGCCCTCAGTGACTGCGTTCGAAGAACTGGAACGCGGCGACATCGTGTGGGCGGCCGACCCGCTCTCGGAGAAAGGTCGCCCGATGCTCGTGCTGGGGACTCCCCAATTCCCAAACCACGGCGTGCAACTCATCACGGTCCTGATTTCCACAAAGACCTATCACGAAGAAGCACTCACCCTCAGGGACGACGACTACGAGGGCGACCCACTCGGGGAACGAAGTCACGTCCTCCCATGGGCGCTTGCAACTCTCAACAGTGCTGCAGACGTAGAACATTATCTGACTTCTCTCGTCGATGAGCGAACTGAGGATGTGACGGGCCAGTTGATCGGCTACATCTCCTCGTGAATCGCCTCGGGGTCAAGCCCCGGGGCATTCTCCTATACCGCCTGCAAACGGACTTGCCTGTTGCCAATTGCGACACCGGGAGCACAGGGCCCTCACCGTCACATTCGACGACGGGAAGATCGAGATCAGCCCGCTCGAACTCCAAATCGCGTACAAACTCCGGCTCGCACAAGCTACAAACAGCCTCGACAGGAAAGATTTCGAGGATGCACCCCACAGTACCTGACTTTCGAGGAACGATTTAACACGGAGCAGCTCGAGTCTCTCGGTGAGTATCGGACGGATTAAGCCTGTATCGGTAGTTGTATCGCATGGTCTACTCGTCGGAATCGGAATCGGAATCGGGTTCAGAAACACGAACGATTTTCACGTCCGCGCCGAGCCACCGCCGGGGGACGTAAACGTGCGCGCCGTTACCGGTTGGACGCACATCGCCGTCCACGACTTCGTGGCCGTTGATTTCGAACCGTTCCATACGCATTGTCGCTAGTTGTCCACTCTCTCGATAACGGCGGCAGCAAAAGCTCGGTCTCACACCGGAAGGACACCGAAAGCGAGACGAAGAACCCTACGAACGCTGCGGAGAGTCGAGAAGGTATC
>NZ_JBPEHH010000274.1:0-1023 GCF_054177595.1 Haladaptatus ordinarius
ACGACCGACTTCGCGTTCGAGTCGGTCGTGCGTATGTTCCTGTATCAACACGCTCGTGGGTTCACCGACAGCGAACTTCATCGCCGCCTGAAGGGCACAGCCTACGTATTCATCCGGTTCGAACTCGGGCGAGCACCGACCCAGCAGGCGATCAACTACATGTGGCGCCGACGATTCTCACTCGCTGACCGCCGGGCGATCACGGCCACCGCCCATGAAATTTGGGCGGTGGCCGCCGACCACGAGATCGTGACAGATGGAGAGGCTCGACTCGATCCCGGCGAAGTCAGTGACGAGAGCGTCACTGACGAGCAGATCATGCAAGCGATCCGCACTGCCCGTGACCGTGGGCTCGGTGCCTTCGAGACCAACCGCGCAGCTAACGCACAGTATCCCGATGAACTGTTCTTCGAACGCCAGGCGTATCTCAACCTGGCCGACGTGGGGACGACGACCCCACGTCGGCGCTTCGATCGGCTGAGTGACTGGACCAAAACACCGCACGGCGATACACATCTTCGGGCGATGAAACAGATCGCAGCACCAGCCGAGCAGACGTCGCTCACCGACTTTAAAGACGGTGAGCGACCGCTCGACTGGCGGCGGATCCGAGATGCGATCCTCAAGCCGTTTCACGCCGGACTGGAGTGCTTGCTCACAGAGATCGACGCGACCGACGGGCTCCGCGAGCCCGTCATCGCGGCGATCGACATCACCCACTGGGAATTCTATCCCTCGCCCTACAAAGACGATGACGACGTCGATCCCGACGACGACGTCGTCATCGTCGATGGCGAAGAGAAGGTTCCAAAAGACGACTTTCCGGAAATGGTAAGTGGTGACAAAGACGGACGGAGCTACAAATTCGCGACGCTAACGATCATCGGCCAGAATACGCCGATTGTCCTCGGGATCGAACCTGTTCGGGAGGCGTCGGCCTGGGAAGGCGACGCCTCCCAGATCGAGAGTCACTCGAAAGCCGACCTCGTCCGGCGGTTGCTGGCGCAGGCTGAACAACACGTC
>NZ_JBPEHH010000275.1:0-1022 GCF_054177595.1 Haladaptatus ordinarius
GCCGTTGCTGGAGCGGCTGATCGAGGATGCACAGAAAATCCACCAGCAACGACCGATTTTACAAGAGACGCTCGCTACCGCTACGCAACCGAGGTGTGAGTCTTAGCTAAAGACGAATGCGTTCCGCTCTTTGGTGTCTCGGTGACTGCCCACCGTCGAACGCTTCGGAGCACGACACCTCCCAGTGAGGATATAACCGACGAGGAGGGGCAGTACGAGATTACGTTCACGCGCGAATCGCTCGCCGCTCCTGCGAAGACGGAGATGTTAGAAAGGATGGGAAGGCCCCCGATGTGGAGGTGCGTGTCCACAACGAGGTCGGCAAACTCATTGTCGAGTCGGACACAGTGTTCAACGTCGGGGCGACGACGACGATCGACGTCCAAGTGGACGAAGAGCGGTGCGTCGTCCCGTCCGAGTTCGAGCGGGTTGAGTCGAGACTGAAAGCCGAACTCGACGGGCTCTCGGCCGGAGACCTGTCCGACGAGGAGGTGGCGTAGAGCGGACCCAGCGTAGCTCAGAACAGAGGTAGAGACATTTGTAGAGTCGAACCAGTGGCTCCCAAGACAGGCTTAGATCAGAAGTTAGCTTCAGACGATAAGTGCTCGCCAGAGGGGCGGGTCTGGACGCTGACTCGCTTCTCGAATCCGACGCAGACGCGATCTGAGAGGCGCTCTCAACCACCGCCCGCCAGCGAACGCTTCAGAGCACGACGCCGATCCGATAACGAGTACTCCAAATACAATTTCTATTCAAGTAAGAAAAACACTATTTTTTGATGCCTAAATACTGACTGACCGCGTACAATACTTGATTTCAATACCGTGTGCCAGTACCCTGAGTGGAGCTTCAGGTTTGTACCCGCTAGTTCATGCTTTCTGAGCGCTTCTCTATAGGAATGAGCGGCTGTGTTGAATCACTAGGCTGCGTCGGGATGGGTCGCTAAATCAAAGGAGTTGAAGCGGGAGACTGCGAATGTCCATGACACAAATCTCCCGCTTCACTAGCGAGATTGTCCCGAT
>NZ_JBPEHH010000276.1:0-1003 GCF_054177595.1 Haladaptatus ordinarius
TACACAGGTACCCGCGCTAGCGGGCCACCGAGGCATCACTGAAATACTACCCGGTAGTGACTGCGACCCTCACTCCTGGCGGAGGACACCGGTAGCCAGGCAGTTTGACTGGGGCGGTACGCGCTCGAAAAGATATCGAGCGCGCCCCAAGATTTCCTCACTCGAGTCGGAGACTCGAGGAAGAGCGCAAGAGCAAAAGGAAGTCTGACAGTGTCCTACACAACGAGGGACGCTGACGCGAAAGCGTGGTCTAGCGAACCAATGAGCCTGCTTGATGCGGGCCATTGATGACAGAAAAGCTACCTTAGGGATAACAGAGTCGTCACCGGCAAGAGCACATATCGACCCGGTGGCTTGCTACCTCGATGTCGGTTCCCTCCATCCTGCCCGTGCAGAAGCGGGCAAGGGTGAGGTTGTTCGCCTATTAAAGGAGGTCGTGAGCTGGGTTTAGACCGTCGTGAGACAGGTCGGCTGCTATCTATTGGGGGTGTTACGGTATCTGACGGGAACGTTCGTATAGTACGAGAGGAACTCCGAATGGGTGCCACTGGTGTACCAGTCGTCTGACAAGGCGCGTGCTGGGCAGCCACGCACCACGGGGTAAGAGCTGAACGCATCTAAGCTCGAAACCCACCTGAAAAAGAGATACCACCTGAGACCGCTCGTAGAAGACGAGTTCGATAGGCTCGGGGTGTACGCACCGAGGCAACGAGGTGTTCAGCCCGCGAGTACTAACTGGTCAATGCCACACACTCATACCGCATTTGGATCACACCACTCACCTGGTGTGAGTCCAGGCGCAAACTGGATTGCACATACATACGGTGACAGAACCATCGACGATTGGTATCCCCATCACGGTTCGATTCCGTGAGTCGACGTTAAGGCGGCCAGAGCGGCAGGGACACACCCGTACCCATCCCGAACACGGTAGTTAAGCCTGCCTGCGTTTCGGTCAGTACTGGAGTGCGCGAGCCTCTGGGAAATTCGATTCGCCGCCTCC
>NZ_JBPEHH010000277.1:0-946 GCF_054177595.1 Haladaptatus ordinarius
TGGAGACGAAGAGTAACACTTCTTCACAAACAGTTTCTCTCGACAGTCTCACTGGGAACAATTCTGAGCAGTGTATCAGCTGTCTGGTGGTTTGTAGCTATCGAGATCCCGAAAACGTGTCCCTCTCCACCCACGATTTAATATAGTGATATACAATTTATCGCGTGTCGATTCCCGATATTCCACCTCCTTCTGAAACGCCTCCGTCGAGCCGATAGCCGTCGAATCCGGGCACGATACCCGGTCGGCTCCGAACCGACCGAATCGACGGTCGAGAAGCTCTTTCACGCGATCAGTTCTGTTTCGTGGAGAGAACAACCGTTTCTACCACGCACATCCTGGAGAGAACGTCGCCGAAAGTTCCGTGAGCACAGCAGGCCGATTGGTCATGCAGGCGACCCGGGTTCGACGGATACGCTCGTCGACGTCGAGGAGACGGTTCGCGATGGCGTTCCGGTGTTGAATCCAGGGTCGGTAACGGGACAGTCGACGATGCGAAGATGATGACCGCCGAAGACACTGACGCCGATAGGAGCGTGAACGAGGCGTCAGTCTTGATTTCGGGTTTCTCATCCAACGGTCTCCAACCCACCTGTAGATTTTTCCTGGCTGTTCTCGGTTCGACGCCCTCTGGGTCGGCATCCGAGCGTCGCCGTTCGAACCGCGGCGTAACGCGGTCGTTCGTTCGCCACAACTCGGCTCGCGGTCGGAAATGCAAAAGAGAGGCCGTAGAGAGCTGTACGTCTGCGTTTTCTTTTTCACGTCCGAGCGTGCTGTTTCGGTGGACATACCGCATGTCGCTATACGAAATCACGGTCTCCGGTACCCCACAAGTTCGGGATCTCAAATTCTACAAACCACTAGAGTACTGATATCTTGAGAGAACAGCGGTAGCAACCGCTGTGACCGACATTGTTCACCGATGGTTCTGAATCAGTCGTTTCGA
>NZ_JBPEHH010000278.1:0-940 GCF_054177595.1 Haladaptatus ordinarius
GGGCCGAGGATCATCTGTCTCGACTTCGTCGACATCCACTACCACGGCTGTCCACACCGCTCGCCCGGGGAACTCTGTCACACAACTCCCCGCGATGGCACCTCTCAGTGCCATCGCTACCTCGCTGGATTCGTTCTCTGTCGAGCCAAACCACTCGTGGTCGCTGTCACCGCTGTGCGAGGCGACGAGCCGAAAAGCGACGCGGTCGAGCGACTGCTCGACCACGTCGCAGCCCTCCCGTTCGATGTCACTGGACTCCTCGCGGATCGTGGGTTCTACAACGGCGCATCGATCGAGCGACTGGGTGCGACTGCACCAGTCGCTCTCCCAGTCATCCGCCGGGGGAAACAGATGGCCGAGAAACTGAACACGTCGGTCTCCTACTGGACAGAGTACGTCATGTACGAAGGCAGCGAGCGGGAACTGCGCTTCCCGCTCGCGGTCTGTGTCTCCTATCAACAGGGGAACCGAGGCAAACACGGCTTGCTCGTCCGGGCGTACGTGGCGTGCGATCTGACCGATCGCACGCCCAAAGAAGTCGAAGCCCTCTACCAGAAACGCTCAGCCATCGAGACAGCCTTCCGAACGATGCGCGAAGCGCGTGCGCGAACAAGCACGACTGACCCAGCCGTTCGGTTGGTGTTCGTGCTTGTGAGCTTCCTGTTGCGGAATCTCTGGGTGATCGTCCGATGGGGCGTGCTCGCCACGCCGCGACGCGGCGGGCGAGCACTCCCTGTGTGGTTCCGTTTCGAGGTGTTCCGCGAGTGGATTGATCACGCTCTCGACGACACGTTGCGTCGGAAGTGGGAAGCACCGACCAACGGTGTCGGCATTCCAGCGACGTACAGCCAGCTGGACGCGGGCTGAGTAGGCCCGCGTCCAGCGGCAGCCCTCTGCGTAAGCGACAGCTTCGCCTCTTGGCTGGACTGACGGCGCTCTC
>NZ_JBPEHH010000279.1:0-936 GCF_054177595.1 Haladaptatus ordinarius
GTAAGAACAGTGTCTGGATGGTAGAGAAATCTCATAATCACCCATCCAGACGCTTCCTGAGAATCTAACCCCGTCAGTCGTGACTATCCACTGACTCGATGGGAAGTACCGACAGTCGATACAGAGTATATCGTCCATCTTTCTGCAAACGGGAATCGCGTGTGGTCATGCTCTGAGGACAATCAATCCGATGCAATGGCAAAGACGGTTGATCTCTTGATCCAAGAGTACGATCTCATCAACCAGTTAGACTCGTTTCCTTATGTTCCTGGCTCCAAAAATGCGATACTCAATACAGAGCCGACTCATCCCACCGGAGAGCCAATGCGGATGCAAAGGGACCTCTCTGATGACTACTATCTCTATGTCGCGTTAGATCAGGGGAGTAAGAAACGATATATCACGAGATTCGCCGAGCGATGTGGTTTAACTGCCGAGTTCGACGGCGGCTGGTGAAGATATACCCCACCCAAGTTTATTTGTTTCTCGCCAGCGTCATTCCAACCTCCTTTGGACCTCTTCGCTACCGGTTTGTATCGGGATTTTCCTCGCGAACATCGTCAGTATAGCTCAGGGGATCGTTGGCCATCGAATCGTGTAGATGTCCGATACCGATAAAAACTCACTACACAGAATACCGAGTATCGATGGAGGACGTGCCCCAACCAGCGAGCGACCCGTATCAACCGGGCGACAAAGTACAGGTCTACGTGTCCAAGACTGATCCCGATAGCGAACACCACGGGAAAGAAGGCACCATCACGGATGTCCTGCAGGACACTCTCGGAGACGAGACTGGGCGCGAACTGGACTCCTATGAGCGTGTCATAGAATCCATCTCATAGCTTTTCGCAGCCCGGGTCGTTTCCTCGCTCGTAGTTGGTGATTGCAACCACGAGTCGGAGACAGAGCGCAACGAACACTTCTGTTCGTGCG
>NZ_JBPEHH010000280.1:0-931 GCF_054177595.1 Haladaptatus ordinarius
AGACGAACGATTCGAGCTCGGTGCGTTCCTCGTCTGAAAGATCAACCGTATACTCCTTGTTTACCATATCCTCTCTAACAGATTGTCTCTTAACAATCTATGGTTGACGAAGCACTAGGTGAATTTTCGCAGTCGGGACACTGCTTTGTGATGATCGGCGCCCAGATCCAGATTCCGTTCTCTCCTTCCTGGACGTGCCGATCGAACTCGGTTCGCCAGGTGTTGTACCCAGCGACCTTCGTCGCGTTCGGACACTGAAGGGCGATCAAGAGCGTATTCCGATGGGAGTAGTCATGGAATTTGGACTGGACATCTAACCAGTCCTGGAATTGCTGACTTGCTCTCGTCTCGTCAGTCAACGCAGTGAGGTCGTTGATCCAGTGTTCGATCGTGTTGTGTATCTCGCCGCGTCGGGTGTCGTATTCGTCAAACGACACCGCAGAGTCGGTACTCGTAGCTATTGGTCTTCAGATACGGACGCTTCTGTTGAGCGCCCCGCACCCTTCAGGGGCCAAAAAATCCATTTAGAGTCGTTTGATTCGAGTTAGTAGTATTTCTCAAACAACCTATCATCGATTCTGTGGAATTTCCGTGTAACGCAGGAATCGTACCGATATCGCGTGCTGTTCTTCGAGAGCGAGTGACTGTTGTCTGGTTCAGCGAGTCGGTCGAAGAAGCTATCTCTTTAAACAGGGGTCCAATAAAGGTGCCAATTCTTATTGCGTCGGGTGCGAAAGGACGGATGCTATGTCACTCTCCGCCATGGTGCGGCGGTGGTTGGCTGACGATGAGACTGTCGTGTACGAGTGCAGGCCATTCGTATTCGGTTAAGACGTAAAACCAGCATACAGTGCTGCATTCACCTCCTCAAGAAGCGTCTGGCGTGACGGAGCTGGTTGTCTCGCCTCTCGATACCACGTGTTCGGGAGAT
>NZ_JBPEHH010000281.1:0-925 GCF_054177595.1 Haladaptatus ordinarius
TAACTGAGCCCGGTTCTCTTTTTTTGTCGACGGCCGAATCGATCCGTCGAACCGTGTAAGAGTATCTTCAGCCGACGTCAGGAGGATTGGTGAGGCAAAATTCTTAGACAGGCTCATATGTTTGAACTAAATGTGTTAATATAGATACCATACACAAAACTTATGGCTATATAATTAGAATATAAGTATGGGAAATGTAATATTAAAAACTCGTAGATCCATTCTCGCAGCTACTGGAGCACTTCTCTTAGCTGGGTGCTCTTCAATAAATGCCGATTCAACTAACTTTGGAGGAACGGAAACTACTACCACTGAAACTATTGTCAACGATAGAGACACAGTCAACGAAGATCACTATCTGACTTACACCTTTACTCTGAACCGAAAGGCTACGCTTGATCTGAGTGTGACGGTTCGGGAGGGACCTCGGCTCGACATTGTGTTTACTAGTCAAGATGAACTTGCTGAATTCGAGGCGGGAAATCACATCCGATACAACGAGAACCTCTCATTCCTCAACTCCTTAGGAGGTGATGCAACGCTTGAGGTTCCCAAGGGGGATTACGCTCTAATCGTGGATAACACCGATGCGATAGATGCTCAGCCACCAACAAACTTTACTGACGATAACGCTCGTGTTGAGATACGCCTTACCGCTCGATAAATCGAAATAGAAGAATATTATACAATGATCTAGAACATGAATCCTCAGGAACTACATTCAGTTGAATATCTCAGTGCGAACACCATCTGGGATCACGAGGAGCACGATTTCACACCGTGGATTGTCGAGCACATTGACCAGCTTCGCTAGTTGTCCACTCTCTCGATAACTGCATCGGCAAAAGCTGCGCCTCACACGGTAAAGACCGCGAAATGAGACGAAGACTGTCTTGGATGCTGTGATGGGGCGTGAATATGTTGA
>NZ_JBPEHH010000282.1:0-899 GCF_054177595.1 Haladaptatus ordinarius
CGTGGACAAATTCACTGAACGCCCAAGAAACAGACATTGACTGGCGATTCACATCCGAAGATGCACGAATCAAACTACGCCGACTTTATCCTACAATTGATAGTTGACAATGCACTAGACTCAATCCCTGCCCCCTCGACGCTCTGTAAGGCGTTCGCCCGCTTGGAGATGGCTGTCTGGCGGGTGTTACTGAACGTCTCGCTCACGGATTTGCCGGTCAACGGTGTCACCGGCATCGATGCATCCGGGTTTGAGCGGGCGCATGCCTCAACTCACTACACGAAGCGAACGAACCTCACCATCCAGCAGTTGAAGACGACGCTGTTGATCGATACGGCGACCAACGCCGTTCTCGACATTCACGTAACGACGACACGAAAACACGATACGCAGATCGCACCACAGGTAGTGAAACGGAACGCAGCCTCCATCGCGGTGTTGACCGGTGACAAGGGATATGACGACCAGAAGCTCCGGCATCTCGCCCGGAATCACGATATTCGGCCACTCATCAAGCACCGTGAGTTCACACCCCTCCACAAGGCGTGGAATGCTCGGCTGGACAACGTTCTTTACCATCGACGGAACATGAACGAGACAGTCAACGCGGCGATCAAACAGAAATTCGGGGCATTCGTGCGGTCACGCCGCTGGTGGAAGCAGTTCCGCGAACTCGTTATCAAGTGCGTCGTTTACAATCTGGAGCGAAGCCTCGCCATTTCACACGAGGGAGGCGAATGCCCGTGATTCCGAGAGCAACGGACTGCTGAATACAGAGCATGAGGGCGCAGTAAAAAGGGGCACGATTTGACGACTCATAGGCCACAAGTGAGCATTGAGTAACTTATTAAAATTATTTACAATAGCTATACATTGCTTCAACCCTATTAGTTGCTATA
>NZ_JBPEHH010000283.1:0-892 GCF_054177595.1 Haladaptatus ordinarius
CAGTCTGTGTGAGCAAGCGGTCGAGATCGTCCTCACTCAGGTGTCGGACGATCTCTTTCTCCCGTCCAGTCATTACCTTCCCTACTCAGAGTCCACCTAAATCTTCTGTGAAGCACTATCGGTTTTCCGGTACCGCGAAAGACGGAGCCTTTCGCAGGCGTCGTTCGTTGTCGGCACTACCTAGCGGCACTTCCACACCAATTCGAGTTACTCGCTGTCGATTCGCTGTAGACTTCGGTCGGAGTCGGCGTCAGTTATCGTTTGAACTTCTACCTCGAACCCAACCCCGGCCCTGTGACCAGAGACGGTTTAGCCACGGTGTATGACTTCCGCCGAGCTCGATGACGTGCATTCTCGCCATGAGGAGATAGATTGCCAGCGAAAGAGCGGAAATGAGTGGCGGGATGGCCAACTGCCAGAGAAGCGTCGAGGTAAGGTCAACCCCGATTTCCGGACGCCAGACTCTGTTCATTGCCCGAAAGAGACGTAGTAGCGGAACGTGAAGCAGATATATCCCGAGGGCGTGTCGCCCCACTTTCGGAAGCATCGTATTCTTCCCCAACTGTGGGTTCGAGAGCACGTATGCGAAGAGCGCGAGAACAAAGAATACCGTCGAAATGGTGTACTCTGTCATATAGATTTCTTGGCGAAGAACGTTATCACGAATGATGTAGCCGACCGCGTACTGCTCTACGAGTTGGACGCCTGCGAGGACACAGACTGCCGCAAAATAGACGTGACGACGCCCCTCCTTCGGTGTCCAGTCGACCGAACTGCATTCGTATTCGGTTAAGAGGCTAAATCGCAAGCCGACGGCTACCTGAACTCGTAGAGCGAAGGGGAGGTTGTATGAGACTCTCCCCGGATGCAATTACATCGCTGCTGACTTCGC
>NZ_JBPEHH010000284.1:0-884 GCF_054177595.1 Haladaptatus ordinarius
TCAACGACGACGTGACGGTCGGTGAGTTCCGACTGCAAGAACACCGGAAGAACTGGGTTCTTCACGTCACTGTCGAGTACGCGGTCGCGGAACCGGAAGTACCAGACGACCCAACTCCGGTCGGTTTTGACATCGGTGAATCCAAACTCTTGGCGGGCTGTGCCTGTCAGGACGATACTCCAATTCAACCGATGCTGTTCGACGGTAGTCGTGCTCGGCACCTCCGCAAAGAGATGTTTACGACCCTCCGCCGTCTTCAACAACGTGACGCCGATTGGCGGATTAACGAGCGATTCGACCACTACCAGAACGCACTCACTGATATTGTCGAGAAAGCGTCTCGGCAAGCTGTTGAGTACGCCCGACAATTCGAGAGTCCGGTTATCGTCCTCGAAGACCTGTCGTTTATCCGCGAGCGGTTGGATTACGGCAAGTACATGAACCGCCGGTTGCACGCTTGGGCATTTGCCCGACTTGCCGGGCGTATCGAAGACAAAGCCCGCGACGCTGGTATCCCCGTCCGATTCGTGAATCCGGCGTACACGTCCCAAACGTGCCACGCGTGCGGACACCTCGGACACCGTGGCCGACAAGCCACGTTCCGGTGTACGAACAGTGATTGTTGGGTGACGGAGTACCAAGCGGACATCAACGCGGCGGCGAATATCGCTGGTCGCGTAGACCCGTGGGGTGAGAGTCTGTCGCTGAAACCGACGGACGATGACACCCCACAGGATGGGAGCACTTGTGACAGTGCCTTGGGACACCGAGAGACGAGTCGGCAACCCCGACAGACGACTCTCTCGGAGTATGGTTCCGAAACCTCCGACAATGAGGCTTCCCTTGTAGGAAGCCCCGCCCTTTAGGGCGGGCGAGGATGTCAC
>NZ_JBPEHH010000285.1:0-880 GCF_054177595.1 Haladaptatus ordinarius
TCGCCGCCGCATTCAAAAAGTCGTCTACCGAAGCGACGTCTTGCAGGGCGTTGGTACTGCTGGACACAGTTTCAAAATCCTGCGGCCTCCCTTGGGAGGCTTTCTATGACACGCTCCTCCTATAGCTACCGCATCGAAACCAATGGTGAGGAAATCGATGTCTGGTTCCGGCATCGCGACTTGGTACCGGTATCACAGTAATCGATCACCGATACTCCACTGCAATGGACGATGGCGAACGCAAACCAACGTGGCCACAAATCCGAGATGCACTCGAAGTCAACGAGGATTGTCTTTTCAGTGCGTGGCTCACGGAAGTTTTGTGACCCCGACGAAGGACGTCACCCCGTGCAATGGCCTCCTCCATCATCGTGTTTTGTCACCTCAAATGGAAAAGCATGTTTTTTGACCATGCTGGAGATAACATGGCACAATAATGGTCTCATGGTTTCAGATTTTGGGTGCAATGGCGTCCGTAGCTGCCCCCATCGGTTTGTACATCAGATGGTACGGACAACAAGAAAAAATTCAGGACCGTGGAGCAGCACTCCGTGATGAATTCGAAGGACGACAATTTGGCGAAGGAGCAGCCCTATTCGAGGTGAACTCCATTTCGACAGAAAAAATCCCACCAAAGGGGTGGAGAGGGAAAGCGAAGATGTGGAGTCCATGGCATCGGGAGTTAGACGGATGGACTATTGTTACGATTCATTCCCAAAAAATGCCCTTCGCAGAGATGTGGGACTATATGGAGTCGAGCGACTGAGGGCGCAGGAGAAAGGGGTGTTCCCGGCGGAACACCCCGAACAAGATGTCTAGCTCATCTCCAACAGTGGTTTCATACGCAGGCCAAATGCTTCGCTCTCCATCCGCTACATCG
>NZ_JBPEHH010000286.1:0-831 GCF_054177595.1 Haladaptatus ordinarius
AGGGCGGGGGCGTCGTCGACTGCGGGTGTGATTTGGGCTTGCATCGTGTCCTGAACACGAGTCAGGAGCGCTATCAGCACTTCACATGAGTCGTCGAAACGACTGATTCAGAACCATCGATGAACAATGTCGGTCACAGCGGTTGCTACCGCTGTTCTCTCAAGATATCAGTACTCTAGTGGTTTGTAGAATTTGAGATCCCGAACTTGTGGTGCAGCGCCACGCTGCTGATTTGATATAGCGAAACTCGGTTTATGAATTCGAAATCGGACGATACGAACCCTCACATCCCTGAATTCGGCTGACGAACGTCGCAGCCATTCACTTCCGCTTAGAATCATAAGCGGAAGTAACAACACCCCGGGGCCCCCGAATCGATCCATGCGCAATCCGTGGTACGGATTTACTGCTCACTCGATTCATTCGGCGAGAAGATTCTATGGTGGATAAGTAATACTATTGGCGAGATCGCGAGTTACGCGGGGAGATCAAGGTATTTTACATATGTGGTTGAGGGGTAGATATTAACGTTGAGAGAGCGCATAACTAAAATGACTAATTAATCATCCTACAGGTGCACGAAAGAAATACCCTTGGCGGCGAGTACACGTGTCAAGCGATACTCGCGTTCGACTACCACACTATGTTATTAGGCATCCTGGCTTCTTTCCTCCACTGGCATCTCTTCTCGTGCGACTCGCCGGTTTGCCATTCTCGGTACTTCCCATCGAGTCAGTGGATAGTCACGACTGACGGGGTTAGATTCTCAGGAAGCGTCTGGATGGGTGATTATGAGATTTCTCTACCATCCAGACACTGTTCTTACGGCTG
>NZ_JBPEHH010000287.1:0-829 GCF_054177595.1 Haladaptatus ordinarius
CACGCCCACAACGCCCGGATTGACGACGATCTCTACCATCAGCGCTCCATGTCAGAAACCGTCTTCTCCTCGGTGAAGCGCTCGCTGGGCGTTGCCCTGCGAGCGCGTACCTGGTACCGGGAATTTCGTGAACTTGCACTGATGTGTGCCGTCTACAACATCAAGAAGGCCGCAGAACAGGAGATTCCACTCCCTTCAGGCGATTAAACACGGCCGGTCAAACAGCGCGTCCGCCAAATCCGTGACGAGCTTCCCGGTCTCAAGGAGTGGTGGGACGAACTGACCGACGTGTACTCAAAGGTGCTTCAGCCCACCGTGATGCGTCTCGCCCACAACGTCAAAGCCCTCGGGAAGCTCAAAGAGCAGGGCTACACGGTCGGTGAACTACAGTGGAAGTCACCACGAGAGTTCCGTAGTTTCACCTACAACCAGTCTGGCTTCGAACTCGACAAGAAGAGTGGTCAGACCGTGTTGTCACTATCGAAACTCACGGATATTCCTATCGAACTCCACCGACCCATCCCCGCCGACGCCATTATCAAAGAAGTCACGCTCAGGAAAGAAAAGACCGGTGAGTGGTTCGCCATCTTCGGCATCGAGAAGGACACGGAACCGCCAACGAAGCCGTCACTGGATGAGATTGACGCCGACGAGATGGTCGGCATCGACGTGGGCATCCTGAAGTATCGCTAGTTGTCCACTCTCTCGACAACGGCGGCAGCAAAAGCTCGGTCTCACACCGGAAGGACACCGAAAGCGAGACGAAGAACCCTACGAACGCTGCGGAGAGTCGAGAAGGTATCGAATTACAGACGTGTCTCTCTCGTGG
>NZ_JBPEHH010000288.1:0-825 GCF_054177595.1 Haladaptatus ordinarius
TGCCTTGTTTTGCCGCAGAATGACGACAGTCTCAGACGCTCTCACGGTTATCTTCCGTCAGATTAACCGGGAAATGGACGCCGTCTGGCGATATGGCATCGCTCAGACGGCTAGCGCGAATGTGTCGAGACCTTGCCAAACAGCACGTTGACGATTCGGACGTATCCGCCGCGCCGGACGGCGCGGACGGGTACGCCAAGTGGACACAGATCGCGTTAATTCTGTTCCGCGTCGAACTGGAGAAGAGCCTCCGTGAAACTGAAGACTACCTCAACGAGATGCCAGGTGTTCTTGCTGTATTCGATCTCGACGAGGCACCGCACTACAGTTCGTTCTGCCGGTGGGAAGACGAATATCGGATGCGTGAACTCCGCCGCCTGCTCCGCGCTTCGGCGGAGCAGGCGGGCTGGAGTGGTGAAGCTGCGATTGATGCAAGTGGCTTCCAGCGCGATCAAACCAGCTACCACTACCGCGACCGAGCGAACTACTCATTCCAGTCGATGAAGACAACGATCTTGATCGACGTGAACTCACTGGCGATCAAGGACGTTCATTTTACGACGCAGAAGGCCTGGGACGGCCACATCGGGATGCAGGTCTTCCGCCGGAACGCGGAAGACCTGCGTGTGTTGTCTGCTGACGCGAACTACTCGTGGAGCGACCTCCGTGAGGAGTGTCGCTCCGAGTCAACGCGACCGTTGATCAAGCACAGGGAGCAGACACCGTTGCAGAAGGCCCACAACGCACGAATGAACGATGACTACAACCAGCGCTGGATGAGTGAAACCGGCTTCTCGCAGTTGAAGCAAGACGACGGCGAGAAGC
>NZ_JBPEHH010000289.1:0-822 GCF_054177595.1 Haladaptatus ordinarius
GAGCGAAGTCAGCAGCGATGTAATTGCATCCGGGGAGAGTCTCATACAACCTCCCCTTCGCTCTACGAGTTCAGGTAGCCGTCGGCTTGCGATTTAGCCTCTTAACCGAATACGAATGAACTTGAGGGTAACTTCCGTCCCGACCGCCTCGTCACCGTGAATCTGGTTGATGAGGTGAACGCTTGTGGTGCCATCACCGACGGTCACTTCCCAGAGCGGATCGCCACGGCCAGCTGATCGTCCGATTTCTGTGAGCGTAATGCGGTCGCTCTGCTGGTCGATCTTCTTCAGTTCGCCTGTGAGTTCGTCGTTCGAATGGAAGGCATTGAGATTGTACGCCTGCTCATTGCCCGGCCACGGCCCTCCTGGCCGGTAATCTCCACGGCGGTCATCAGCACTGTTTCCGATTACAGTGCCGGACGAAACGAGGCCACCGAGTGCAATGCCTGTTGCTTTCAGATAGGTGCGTCGACGCATATCATTGGTTATATCCCCCTATGCATACAAAATATTTGCTTCAGTTTACGGGAAATATTGTTCAGTGACACACTGTGGTGCTACGAACCGATTTCCACGTTTATTCGCACATCGCATTCGAGAACCTGACCGGTATTCGCAACCGATTGGCTGGTGCGAAGCGGTCCCACGCAAGGGCGTTCCGACAGCCTGGACCAGTACGTCGAATACAAGGCCGAGATGTTCGACATTCGGTACTTCCCATCGAGTCAGTGGATAGTCACGACTGACGGGGTTAGATTCTCAGGAAGCGTCTGGATGGGTGATTATGAGATTTCTCTACCATCCAGACACTGTTCTTACGGC
>NZ_JBPEHH010000290.1:0-798 GCF_054177595.1 Haladaptatus ordinarius
GACGAACGATTCGAGCTCGGTGCGTTCCTCGTCTGAAAGATCAACCGTATACTCCTTGTTTACCATATCCTCTCTAACAGATTGTCTCTTAACAATCTATGGTTGACGAAGCACTAGCGAGAACGTCTTTGCTATTCAGATCCGTAATCAGTGAGCCGGAGTTTCCCCTCGACTTCGTAGAGATGCCCCTTGTTGTAGAGCCGTTTGATGATATCCTCAGCAGCGGGGCGTTCAAGATCTTCTTCCTCATAGAGAATCGTATACGCTTGCTCATACGTGAGCTCTCCCTCATCTGGAAGCCTCCTTGCG
This sequence comes from Haladaptatus ordinarius, assembly GCF_054177595.1. NCBI lineage: Archaea > Methanobacteriati > Methanobacteriota > Halobacteria > Halobacteriales > Haladaptataceae > Haladaptatus > Haladaptatus ordinarius. Next base: position 310 of record NZ_JBPEHH010000290.1, read on the forward strand.
AGCGCGTCGAGTGCTTCTTGCGCAAGTGGTGTGAGTGGCGACGTCCCATTTGAGTCCATTTGTACGACTACATTCGAATGCTGAACAACTAAACCCTTGGTCAGAGTTCGATCGTGCCACTATCTGTCTCCTGATGATAAGGGAAATGAGCAAACGACGTGGAATGATGGGTTGGGATGAGTACGAGAACCCACGTCGCCTGCTGGGTTACGTTGACTGCACTCTACGCTTGGTACCCGACGGGTAAAGCCTTCAGCCAACCAGAGCGAAAGTGAAACTGAAGACAGACGGTGAAATTCACGTCCTCACGCGTTCCATCACGACTACTGCACCGAGAACTGGACTGATGACGCGAACACTCTTGGGTTAGTAGAGGGTGTCATAGAACTCTTGTCACACCGTGATGATTGTGCTTCCCGGATTGTCTCCGCGTTCGTAGTTGGTGATTGCGATGACGAGACGAAGGCACAGCGCGAGGAACACCTGCGC
>NZ_JBPEHH010000291.1:0-777 GCF_054177595.1 Haladaptatus ordinarius
TTCAACATATTCACGCCCCATCACAGCATCCAAGACAGTCTTCGTCTTATTTCGCGGTCTTTACCGTGTGAGGCGCAGCTTTTGCCGATGCAGTTATCGAGAGAGTGGACAACTAGCGAATGTACCGGTTCGCCGACGACGTTCACCACCTCCTCGTCGAATGGTCCGGGTATCTCACGAGTGTCTCTGCCGAAGCCGACCGATAGATACCCGACAAGTTGGTAGTGACCCGGCGACTGAGTGCGAGGAGTAAGTTAAGGAGACCAGAGAATCGTCGGTAGGCATTTTCCCTGGTAAGGAAAACCCAGTCTGTCGGTAGAACTGGAATTTCAGTCGGCCAAAACGGCGAAATTCGGAGGTAGGAGCACGGAGTACAATGGCCGGGGATTCAAGGTGTCCCCTCCCGACTCATCGGAATTAATTGGTCGGGTGTTGTCGGGCAACTGGACGGCACCAACACGAATCCGATGAACGGATCAACGAATAAACCCCACCTATCGGTAGAACGGCCTTTTTCGCCGGGTGAAATAGCCGAATTCGGATTGCGAGGGGGTCGGACTTACTATCTATTGGGCCGGGTCAAAATGGTCGGTGACCGTCCCATTGACACCGGTAGTTGATCGGTGCTCCCTCAACATCAGCAGAGATTGCCTTCAGTGAGCGTGTCATAGAATCCATCTCATAGCTTCTCGCAGCCCAGGTCGTTTCCTCGCTCGTAGTTGGTGATTGCAACCACGAGTCGGAGACAGAGCGCAACGAACACTTCTGTTCGTGCGT
>NZ_JBPEHH010000292.1:0-719 GCF_054177595.1 Haladaptatus ordinarius
CCAGACCGTACGCCGCGTAGCCCGTCCGTTTGATCCCTGACTTCCCGCGATCACCGTTCTGGTAGGTCACGTTCACCGCCAGCGGATACGTCTGTTCGTGCGCTTTCCCTTCACAGATCGTCTCTTCGGTCATATGTGACGCGTTCACCGAGAGCTTCTTCCGGAGCGAGTCTTTCCCGGTCTTGACCGGGAAGACTGGCGGCGCTGTCGCCCGAAGCACGCCGATCACCTCGCCGACGTAGGCTGCTCGATCCATGAGAATCCGGTCGAGCTCGAATGGATACAGCTCGACGCGGGCGAGCACGCGCTCGACCGCGTCGGCTGCGCTATCGTCGCCAGCAACCGGTTCAACCGCCAACGTCAGCGGCTTTCCCTGCGCGAGCACGAACGCCGTGCAGTACCGATGGCACTTCGTCGTGCCATCACGCGCTTGCATTCGCCTGAACTCGTCTTCGTCCGCTGGGTGCCCGTGAAACGGGTTGTCCATGAAGTCGAGACAGACGGTTCTCGACCGCGACCGGTCGAGAACCGCCATTGCCAGCGTTGCGAGAATGTCGTTGACTGCGTCCAGCATCGGCTCTTTGTCGAGAGTATGGAGCCAGTCCATGACGGGTTCTCTGTTGGGTGTCTCGTCTGTGTTGGTCGTGACGCCGTTGACCGAGGTTGTCCCGACAGCCGCTCGGAGGACCACCTCCATGATATCGCCGGAATCGAGGGGC
>NZ_JBPEHH010000293.1:0-714 GCF_054177595.1 Haladaptatus ordinarius
AGTTGGACGTCATGAGAACCCTTACGCTGTACAGGAGTTTCAGCTAGATAAGATTTATGTCATATGGCTCGATATCCAGAGAATCTGAGTCATCCCGTCGATGTTTCTTGGACAGGCTCATTAGCAAGCGTTAAAAATCCATCATTGATCCGTCCTCGCTCATCTTCATCTGGAAGAAATGGAGTTTCTTAGACCCAAGGAGCAATAGAGAGCGTCTATTGTTCAGGCTTGTCAGACGAGGGAGCGTCTGATCCCACCACGGCCTCGTAGCCAGCGCGGGCTTCTCGTCTGAATACGTAGATGAGTATGGAGACGATAGCGGCGGTGATGAATATTACACCGCCGCCGAGGAAGAACACCAGCGGTGCAAGAATAAGACACAGAAGGAAAAGTGGCCAATCGTCAGAGCTTATCACGGTAGTCATAATGTAAAATACTTCATAAGAGGATATAAGCTTTGTACTACGAAATCCGCATAGATACGGGTGGAGTACTAGAGCGATTGCACTTCCACTTAGGAGGTATGTAGGAGAAAATCGGCTTTATGTCGAATGGAGAGATATATATCTTGTTTGGGGGAAAGGAAGCTTCCCATTTTCGCTAGTTGTCCACTCTCTCGATAACTGCATCGGCAAAAGCTGCGCCTCACACGGTAAAGACCGCGAAATGAGACGAAGACTGTCTTGGATGCTGTGATGGGGCGTGAATATGTTG
>NZ_JBPEHH010000294.1:0-699 GCF_054177595.1 Haladaptatus ordinarius
CCGACGTCGAGTCGGTTTCCCACGAAACAGTGCGTCAAACGCTCAAAAAAACGAACTCCAGCCTCACCGATCCAAACAATGGGTGATTCCGCCTGGCCAAAGCACTGAATTCGTCTATTATATGGAAGACGTTCTCTCGCTCTATCGAGAACCATACGACCCTGCCCGACCTCTCGTCTGTTTCGATGAACATCCACTCCAACTGATCAAACAAGTGCGCGACCCGCACCCGGCAGAGCCGGGTACGGTCGCGCGTGAAGACTATCACTACAAGCCCCAGGAAACGAAAAACCTCTTTCTCGCCTCTGAACCACTCAAAGGCTGGCGTACTGTCACCGTCAAAGATCGACGGACAACAGAGGACTGGGTGACGTTCATGAAACACCTCGTTGATGAGCACTACCCGGATGCTGACTGCATCCGGGTGGTGCTCGACAACCTCAACACCCACAACCCAGCAGCGTTCTACGAGTATTTCGAGCCAGCAGAAGCCCGTCATCTCCTTGATAAGCTTGAATTTCACTTCACACCAGTCCATGGCAGCTGGCTCAACATGGCCGAAATCGAGTTCAACCGGCTCCAGCAACAGTGTCTTGACCGACGGATTCCTGACGCGGCGACACTCCGTCAGGAGGTCGCCGCGTGGACAAATTCACTGAACGCCCAAGAAACAGACATTGACTGGCGATTCACATCCGA
>NZ_JBPEHH010000295.1:0-695 GCF_054177595.1 Haladaptatus ordinarius
AACTCCAGGACCTTCCACGCAATGACTGAATAGACACTCAGCAACACCTCCATCCGTTCCCACGTCTGGAGTTGCCGTTCTTCGATTTCACAGCCAGTCTTCAACACTTTCTGCCAATCTTCGATCCGCCAGCGAGCGCGGTAATACTCGATGATTGTCACAGCGTCGTCAAAGTCTTCGACCGATTCAGTGGTGAGTAACACCCACTGAATCGGGTCATCACTCTCGCTGATCTCATCAATTCTTACGACGTTGACCGTGACTGGGTTCTTTCCAGCAGAATCGTTTTGAGGTGGCAGAAGGTCACACGTTCCTGTTCTAATCGACAACTTTGCTTCCCGTGCCTGTCTTCCTCCACCGTGGTGAATCTGGATCGTCGTGCGACCTTCCTCGGGAAGGTCGTCACTCCAGTCGAAGCGTTTGTCTCCCTCACCGTCGTCTGTGTGTATCCGTCGGTTTTGATTGGCACGGACAACGAAGCCGGTGTTATCCATCTCTTCGGTGAGTTCAGTGTATAACGAGAATGCGTCTGCGCCCCGGTCGTGGATAAATATCGGTCGCACACCTTCGGGAAGCCACTCGGTGGCTTCCCTGTCACCATGCACCCATTTCTCGTGTTCATTCTCAAGGGAGATCGGCTCATCTTTCCCGTTCGTGTCGTCCGTGTTGCCCGATTGTTGGTCTTCGATCAGCAC
>NZ_JBPEHH010000296.1:0-692 GCF_054177595.1 Haladaptatus ordinarius
ATGTCACACAACTCTCCGTCATCATCTATATCAGGCCGCCAACTATGTGAACCATGCCGCATCTTACAGCCTCGGTTCGTCAGCTGCGGCGTTAGCACTTGTGGGTAAGAGACAGCCGTAAACGGCGGGGCTTCCCCTACGAGGGGAATCCGGGTTGGCAGGTTTCAGTCCGAGTACGCCGAGAGTGTCATCTGTCCGGTTCTCGGACTCGTCTCGCGGTGGACTGTGGCGCTGTCACAGGCGCTCCCATCCCGTGGCGAGTCATCGCGTCCGGGTTCCCAACGGACGCTCTCTCCCCACGGGTTGACGCGACGTGCGATGTTCGCCGCCGCGTTAATATCTGCGTGGAACTCTGTCACGTGGCAGTCGTCGTGCGGGCACACGAACTCTGCTTGCTGACTCCGCCGACCGAGCCGACCGCAAGCGTGGCACGTCTGCGAGGTGTACGCCGCGTTGACGTACTCGACGCGAATCCCTGCCTCGGTCGCTTTGTCCTCGATTCGACCCTGTAGCCGGGCGAACGCCCACGCGTGAAGGCGGCGGTTCATGAACTTCCCGTAATCCAGATGCTCACGAATGTCGCTAGTTGTCCACTCTGGCTCAAGAGACCAGTTGCTGACACGTAGTAGTCAGAATGAGGCGACTGAATCAGTCGCCTGATTCAGCCGCTGTCCGGATTGGTGCGTAATGAG
>NZ_JBPEHH010000297.1:0-682 GCF_054177595.1 Haladaptatus ordinarius
TCGATCGACTTCGTCGATAACCCCTACCACGGCACGTACGCCGATAAGGAAGGTGAACTCTGCCGAATGCATGCCAAAGACGGGACAACGACGTGTCACCGGTACTGTACGGCGTATCTCGTCTCGAACGGCAAGCCGGTGACGTTGGCCATGACGTACGTCCGCAGTGATGAGAAGGAGGCCGACGCGGTCGAGCGCGTCCTCGACCGCGTCGAAGCCTCTCCCTTCGAGATAGAGCTTCTCTTGGCTGATCGTGGCTTCTATAACGAGCGTATCTTGCGTCGCTCACGGGAGATCGCTGCGACTGTCGTTCCTGTCCAAAAGAAGGGCAAGCGCATGAGAGAGAAATTGGACACACACTGCTCGTACATGACGACCTATCGGATGTACAAAGGCCGCGAGCGAGAACTAAAATTCCCGCTCGCGGTCGCTGTGTCCTATCATGCCGGAGATCGTGGGAAAAGTGGCGAGGTCGTTCGAGGATATGTGGCGTGCGATCTGGCTGATCGCACGCCGAAGCAAGTCGAACGACTCTATCGGAAACGATCGGCGATCGAGACGAGCTACCGTGTATTCCGCCAAGCGCGGGTAATAACAACGACACAGGATCCAGTCATCCGCTTTGCGTTCGTCTTGGTTGGATTCTTGTTGGAGAACCTCTGGCTTGTGCTTCGATGGGCGG
>NZ_JBPEHH010000298.1:0-680 GCF_054177595.1 Haladaptatus ordinarius
TCGTATTTCGTCTTGTTGCAGTACGAGCGGCTCGCTGGCGAGCGTTCGAAGTACGTGGCGTCGATCGCTCCAATCGGCCCAGTGTCGTGAAGCTGTACAGATTGTTGGAGAAGCGTCCGACAGACCGCCATCTCAATTCTATCGAAGGCGAGACATAACGTCGATGGATGCGGGAGATCGGCCGGGTCAAGGCCGATCTCCCGCGATATTTGTGGCATCTCCTTCAGCAGATCAATCGTCATCCGGTAGGTCGTATCGAGATAAATCCGGAGACAGTGGATGGACATCATCGCTGCGTCGGTGAACCCGCCGCCCCCTTCTGGGGCGGCAGGTTCGTCCCAATCATCAGCAACTCTTTTGACTGCGAAGGCAATTCGTTCGGTGAAGCGGGAGATTTGCGTTGGCACACTTCGCAGTCTTCCGCTTCATCACCCTTACTCCAGCGACTTGATCCGGTGCTGTCTGGCGATTAAACACGGCCCTTTCGGGAGACGGCCACTGATGGCTTTCGTGAATCCGAACGCACCAGTCACCGCCAGCCATCCGTGTTCGGTTAAGGAGCGAACGCTCATCTGTAGAAGTCAGTACTTAGGATCTGCTCGAACCAGTCGTCGGTGTTGAGGATCCAGCCCAAGAAGTTTAGATAGCCCTGTAAGTGGTGTTTTGAGACGCCTCGGAAC
>NZ_JBPEHH010000299.1:0-670 GCF_054177595.1 Haladaptatus ordinarius
TACGAGCCGGATTACCGGGCGATTAAGCAAATCAAGAGCAAAGAGGGCGTTGACGCCGCTGTCAACCACGACGTCCCCGTCGGGATCGACGGCGACGTCGATCACACTGCCGAGTATCTGTACGTTCCATCGACCAGTGACGACGAGGAAGGGAACTACGCCGTGTTCGTCACCAACCGCGATCACGTCGCTCCCGACGAGATCGCGCATGTGACCAACAGCTACAGCCGTCGCTGGGACATCGAGAATCAGTACAAGTCGGTGAAAGCGTACCTTCCCAAAACCTCATCGAAAGATTACCGCGTCCGGTTGTTCAACTTCACGTTCGCAGCGTTACTGTATAATCTGTGGCGGCTCACCGACTTTCTGGTGAAAGTCGGTATGGATCGCGAGATCAGATCGCCACCAGTCGTGACCGCCAGGACGTTCGTCCGGGCGGTCGGCCACTCCCTCCGAGAAGTCGGGTGAGAAGGTGATGTTGCACTTGTCGCTCGCCTGCGGCAAGCCGCAGGACTCGCGTCCTGCACGTGAGTCCGGCAGCTGTCCTCCAATCGAGCTGTCTTTTCCCACCACCGACCGATCGGTCGAGAGAACGGCCCCGACTACTCCTCAAATCACGTTTGATTCCGTCGATATTCATTTGTAGAACCTCTATATCCCGAAAACGTGG
>NZ_JBPEHH010000300.1:0-664 GCF_054177595.1 Haladaptatus ordinarius
GTTGGACGTCATGAGAATCCTTACGCTGTACAGGAGTTTCAGCTAGATAAGATTTATGTCATATGGCTCGAAATCCAGAGAATCTGAGTCATCCCGTCGATGTTTCTTGGACAGGCTCTTGACCGGCGAAAATACGGGTACTACGGCATTCGAGCGGGACGAGAAATCGATGGGTGATGGTCCCGTATGACTCCACAGAATTCTCGTGAGTAGACAGCCACTGAGGTACGAACGGTGATCTGTTCGATCGAGCTCTGTGGATTGGTACACCCCGTTAGCAACCCTGAAGAGCGCCTGTGCTGGCCCGAACGCACCGTTCGACCGCGCACGTCACGCGTACACCCCGTAGATTGACCGGGAGATGGCCTGTATCGTGTGGTGTATGATTGAGCATGCAGTTGGGAGTGGGAGTTCGAATTCTGGCGTCGTTAGTGAACTCGGAAATTGCGTCGAGAGACGCTGAAACGCTGTAATTTGATTTAATAACCCAATGATCTTTGAGCGGTATAGAAATCCGATAATCGATGGAATGAACCGATTTGTACGGCTGTGTTGAATCACTAGGCGGCGTCGGGATAGGTCGCTAAATCAAAGGAGTTGAAGCGGGAGACTGCGAATGTCCATGACACAAATCTCCCGCTTCACTAGCGAGATTGTCCCGATT
>NZ_JBPEHH010000301.1:0-650 GCF_054177595.1 Haladaptatus ordinarius
TCTCCCGAACACGTGGTATCGAGAGGCGAGACAACCAGCTCCGTCACGCCAGACGCTTCTTGAGGAGGTGAATGCAGCACTGTATGCTGGTTTTACGTCTTAACCGAATACGAATGGTCCAAGAAGGGGCCTATATCGCACCAAGTTATACGACCGAAGCTCGTGCGAAACTCGAAAAGATACTCGCTGAGGTCACGCCAGGCGACCTTTCGAAGACGTTCTTTTCGACTAGCGGTACAGAAACTGTCGAAGCAGCAATCAAAATCGCTCGCTTCTACACAGGCAAACAGAAAATCCTCTCCCGATATCGCTCGTATCATGGCGCAACCTACGGTTCGATTAGCGTCACGGGCGACCCCCGTCGGCTTGCGGCTGAACCCGGGATTCCAGGCACAATTAAAGCACCTGACCCCTACGCGTACGGCTCGACTCTTGAGCCAATAGAGAGTCTCGAATACATCGATGAAATGCTCGAACTCGAAGGTGACACGGTTGCTGCTGTGCTCGTTGAGCCAATTGTCGGTTCAAATGGAATTTCGGTACTTCCCATCGAGTCAGTGGATAGTCACGACTGACGGGGTTAGATTCTCAGGAAGCGTCTGGATGGGTGATTATGAGATTTCTCTACCATCCAGACACTGTTCTTACGG
>NZ_JBPEHH010000302.1:0-639 GCF_054177595.1 Haladaptatus ordinarius
GCCTTCTTCAGCGGGGTATGCTCCTTGTGTTTGATGAGCGGTCGCGTTGAGGTGGAGCGACACTCCTCTCGGAGGTCGCTCCACGAATAGTTCGCATCAGCCGCAACCACCTGCAGGTCTTCCGCGTTCCGGCGCAAGACCTGCATCCCGATGTGCCCGTCCCAACTCTTCCGCGTGGTGAAGTGAACGTCCCTGATTGCTAGAGAGTTGACGTCGATCAACACGGTGGTTTTCAGCGATTGGAACGAGTAGCCTGCACGGGTGCGATAGTGGTGGCTGGTCTGATCACGCTGGAAGCCACTCGCATCGATAGCTGCTTGGCCACTCCAGCCCGCCTGCTCCGCCGAAGCGCGGAGCAGGCGGCGGAGTTCACGCATCTGGAAGTTTTGCTCCCACCGAGAAAGCGTCGTATGATCCGGTGAGCGGTCGAGATTGAGTTCGTCATGGATCACGTAAGAATCGTTCAACCACGCTTCAGTCTCACGGAGACTCTTGTCGAGATCTGCTCGGAGGAGAAGCAACGCGATTTGGGTCCACTCAGCGAACCCGCTGCCGCCTGTCGGGGCAGCGGGTTCGTCTGGGTCGTCGACGTGCTGTTTGGCAAGATTCTTACACTGCCGTACTAGCGGTCGCTTCGAC
>NZ_JBPEHH010000303.1:0-635 GCF_054177595.1 Haladaptatus ordinarius
CAACATATTCACGCCCCATCACAGCATCCAAGACAGTCTTCGTCTCATTTCGCGGTCTTTACCGTGTGAGGCGCAGCTTTTGCCGATGCAGTTATCGAGAGAGTGGACAACTAGCGACTGTGATGCCAACACACTCGTATCATCTCAGACCGTCCGCCTACTATTCTGATGAGGCCGTTGCTGACGAATTCACGAATCCAACAACGTCGATATCCCGATGATCGATAATCGAGAGCATCGGGAAACGCTCCAAACCATACTCCAAGAAGGAGAGATTTGGACAGACGACATTCCGACTGGGCTTGCTGAACTCATTGAGGAGACCGACTTTTTCACCTGGGAAGCAGGAACCAATGATGTATGGACGCATATCGGCGTTGTGCTCTACCGACGATCGCCCGACACGCCGTCAGCTCTTGCCATAACTGCCGAACTGAAAAATGAGCGGGTCACACCAGAATCACCCGGTGCGATTGAATTCCGTGTGACTAATCGAAGTGACGAGGAACGAGTCATTGTCGGTACTTCCCATCGAGTCAGTGGATAGTCACGACTGACGGGGTTAGATTCTCAGGAAGCGTCTGGATGGGTGATTATGAGATTTCTCTACCATCCAGACACTGTTCTTACGGCTG
>NZ_JBPEHH010000304.1:0-625 GCF_054177595.1 Haladaptatus ordinarius
TGGAATACGAGACGGCGGCGAAGTTCGAGATGCCAAGGTCTAGTCCAGCAGTTTCGTCACCGGGAGACTCGACCTCGATGTCGTGTTTGCACACGATGTGGAGTTCCCAGTCGTCGCCGTTCCAGACGGCTCGTACTTGGCAGACGTTCTCAACAATAACATCTGGTCGGGTTTCGATTTCGCAGAGGAGGAAGTCCGACCAGTGTTCTTTCAGGTTTCGGCCTTTGGAGAGGCGAATCCTGTTGTTCTTAGGGTCGTGTTTGAAGCCGTCTGCTTTGAACGTGACCGTGGAACGGGGGTGGTCGTCGCCGTTCTTTCGATACTTCGGTGGGTTTGCGCGGTCGTCCCCGTTTCGGCGCTTGGCGTACCAACCGTCGAACGCTTCAGCGAGTTCTTCGATGACTCGCTGACTCGACTGAGAATTGAGGTCGGCGTAGCGTTCGTGATTCTTCAGGTATGCTTTAAGCGGACCATCCTCGGGGATTGTCCCTGTTTCACTCCAGATGCGGTCGCACGTCCAGCGTGCGATGTTCCAGAGTTTCGAGGCGGCAAACCCGAGCGAGTCCAAGTCACCCTTGACCTGTTGCTGGTTCCGTATGGACGCAACGTAGCTGCGAGTGACCTG
>NZ_JBPEHH010000305.1:0-617 GCF_054177595.1 Haladaptatus ordinarius
TCGCTGGGCGTTGCCCTGCGAGCGCGTACCTGGTACCGAGAATTTCGTGAACTTGCACTGATGTGTGCCGTCTACAACATCAAGAAGGCCGCAGAACAGGAGATTCCACTCCCTTCAGGTGATTAAACACGGCCACCGAGATACTCACCAACTTCGCTCGCATGTTGGATGAGATTCTCCTCTTGATACGTCTCCAGCGTTGCAAGCCCAGCTGCAACAGCAACAGGGTGGCCGGCGTAGGTGTGCCCGTGACAGAGCATATTCTCCTCGAAGTGCGCTGCGATTTCTGAATTCACGATGGTTGCTCCAAGCGGCTGGTATGCACCGGTCAACCCTTTTGCCATCGTCATGATATCTGGCTCAACGTGGAAGACATCACTCCCAAACCACTCTCCGGTTCGACCAAATCCGCTCATCACTTCGTCACAGATGAGTAACGCCCTATGATCATGAGCGATTTCTTTGAGTCTCGGGAGGTATTCATCCGGTGGCACCAAAATTCGGTAGTTCCCATCGTTCCTGATTACTGACTCGGTTTCTGGGGCGAGACGAGAGTAGCTGGCGCGGATGAGCGAATGATTCAACCAAAGACGGCGGTCTCACTCCAGTGAGAGCGC
>NZ_JBPEHH010000306.1:0-602 GCF_054177595.1 Haladaptatus ordinarius
AGTCCAGTGGACGCCTGGATTGCACGTACATACGGTCGTCATCGCACGTCCCGGTGGTCGCCAAGAGCGTGCGTCGAACCCTTCCCAACCACGCTTTCGCGGGTTGGTGCATCGGTTACGTCGGGAATAGTTCGTTTCACCCCCTTGTACTTAAGAGGAACGATTCGAACTACCCGATGAAACAGCCTTCCTCGGGATTCGAACCCGAGCTATCTCCACAAACGGAGCCGCTCACCGTTGAGCGAAGGCCACCTCTCATCGAGAGAGAACGTTAGCCTCGGTAGTTCAAAGGTGCCTTATCGGAATCCGAAGGCGTCTCGGAGGTGAATTGCCACCCCGTCAGCGGATGCTGACGGGGAAAGGTGGGTCAGGCGCGTCGGCCTGATCCCGATCGTTAGGAGGTGATCCAGCCGCAGATTCCCCTACGGCTACCTTGTTACGACTTAAGCCCCCTTGCGAAGCCCAGATTCGACCATCGCTTGATGGCCTCATCCGGACCTCACTCGGGTGCTTTGACGGGCGGTGTGTGCAAGGAGCAGGGACGTATTCACCGCGCTCTTCTGAAGCGCGATTACTACCGAATCCAGCTTCATGAGGGCGAG
>NZ_JBPEHH010000307.1:0-592 GCF_054177595.1 Haladaptatus ordinarius
TCGATCCACGGCCAGACGTGGTAGGGCACGTGTGTGAAGTCGACGGCCGCCACGACGTGGCGGTCGTCGAACGGGTCTTCATGACGGATCGTTCGGAGGATGTTCTCCGTCGCAGCATCAAACGCGTTCATGAGGTGTTCGCGGAACACCTTCGTGAACGCCACGATGTCCTCGATCTGTAACTCCTGGACTGAGACGGACACCTCCTGATCAGCCGGCAGTGCGAAACGCTTGATCACTCGTAGGAACGTCGAGTCATCACAGATGTCGTTCTCGTCGAGAAACCACCCAGCTTCCCCTTCTGAATGGGCACTGCCTTGCGTGAGGCACGCCGAGGAGAACAGATCGAGGATCTGTTCGTCCTCGTAGACTCTGTTATCGGCTCTGTTGGAGTTGAACTCGCCGAAGGCGTGCCTTCGGGCGAGTTCGACGACCTTGCTGCCGTGCTCACGCACGTGTGCGCGAGACACCGCGTCAACATCTTCATCGTCAGCAGTATCGTCTTCATCCAGGTCGAGAGGAACCAGTGCGTCAGAAATGACGTCGTGGTCGCGTGCTTCAAGCGCGATGCCTGTTGCAGCGGCGTCAAGCG
>NZ_JBPEHH010000308.1:0-580 GCF_054177595.1 Haladaptatus ordinarius
GGTAGGTTCACCAGGTGCGTATCCGGACAGCGGATGAATCAGGTTCCTGATTCACCCGCTTCACTCAGGACTACGTATCAGCTGCTGGACTCCTGAGCCAGAGTGGACAACTAGCGACTTTGCAGTTTCAAGAGAGCCAGACGGGTGTTCCCTCTGCTCAACAAGAGGAGTTTCAATTTCTCGCTCCTCCGACGAGAACTCCAACACCGTCTTGTCGCTATCGAGGATTCGAAATGTGTCAAGTGGTTCATCAGGGAAGAACTGGGTTGAATTGACTCTCAGTGACTTCTGAGAAACAAATACATCCCTTAGCACATCCGCATACGTGGTTGGAACCTCATGGTCGGCATTCGCCGCTGCTCGGATTATTTGTTCGTGTTCCCATTCCGGTTCAATTTGTACTTTTGAGAGGCTCGAACTCTCATGTTTCACCCCCGGAAGCCGAAAGAGCCGCTTTGCATAGTCGGTACTTCCCATCGAGTCAGTGGATAGTCACGACTGACGGGGTTAGATTCTCAGGAAGCGTCTGGATGGGTGATTATGAGATTTCTCTACCATCCAGACACTGTTCTTACGGCTG
>NZ_JBPEHH010000309.1:0-580 GCF_054177595.1 Haladaptatus ordinarius
GATACCTTCTCGACTCTCCGCAGCGTTCGTAGGGTTCTTCGTCTCGCTTTCGGTGTCCTTCCGGTGTGAGACCGAGCTTTTGCTGCCGCCGTTATCGAGAGAGTGGACAACTAGCGACAGTAGTCACGTCTCTTAGAGATGGACAAACTACTGAATAGAGCCACCGAACACTACGAAAGCCGAACATCCGCAAGTTAGCATTATATACTAATATACGGAGTGATGAACAGCCCTCCATTCACTGGCTACTACCCATAATCCTAGCTAGTAATGGCTTATTACTGCTATTCAGGCTCTGTATAACAATATCCTCTCCCTGTTTGATTCAGCTCGCACTATAATGGCACAAACATGGAGAAATTTAAAATGAATCGAGAAAAGAGAACACAGCAAATCCTCGCGAGTGGACTTGCTCTACTTGTCGTCGCATCGCTTGTAACCAGCGTTAGTTTGGTTGCTATGGCTGTGTTGAATCACTAGGCTGCGTCGGGATGGGTCGCTAAATCAAAGGAGTTGAAGCGGGAGACTGCGAATGTCCATGACACAAATCTCCCGCTTCACTAGCGAGATTGTCCCGATT
>NZ_JBPEHH010000310.1:0-574 GCF_054177595.1 Haladaptatus ordinarius
ATCCACCTCGCCACGGAACCGTTGACTGGGTGGGTGAACGTCGAAATCACCGAAAGGAGACGAACCACCGAGTGGATCGACAGGATGGTCGAACTTGCGGATGTCCACTACCCGGATGCAGTCCGCATCCGGGTGGTGGTTGATCAGCTCAACACGCACAATCCCGCTGGCTTCTATCAGTTCTTTCCGCCAGATGAAGCCCAAGCGTACCTTGATCGGTTCGAATTCCACTACGTCCCCAAGAAGGGGAGTTGGTTGAATATGGCCGAGATCGAGCTGGGCGTCCTCAAACGCCAGTGTCTTGACCACCGCATCTATCACGCAGCGACCCTCCGTGCGGAGGTCGCTGCGTGGCAACAGCATCGCAATGCAGCTGACCGACTCATCGACTGGCAGTTCACGACCGACGATGCCCGAATCAAGCTACACCGACTGTACCCAGTTGAATTGGAAGAGCGCTCATCTGTAGCGGTGAATACTTTTTCATGACTGGAGTTCGTAGCCTTCCCCAGCATGGTCAGCAGAGAGAGTGTCAACGAGGTCTTTCTACCTGACAAAGAGGACTGTTTAGAGT
>NZ_JBPEHH010000311.1:0-571 GCF_054177595.1 Haladaptatus ordinarius
TTTCGGCGGGCGATCTGCTCGGCAAGGTCTGCGTCACTTCCCTTCCGGTTCGTCGAACAGTGTACGTCAAGGACGGCCTGCGACGCTGTATCGACGAGTTTCGTGACCTTCAACTTCTGGACGCGGTAGCTGATTCGCTGGCAGTAGTGGCGGCTCGCAGCTGAGCGTTCGTAGAAGGTGGCGTCGATCGCGCCGTGTTCGGAGGGGTCGTGCAGCTGCGCCGACTGGCGCAGGAGCACTCGGCAGACGCTCATGCTGATCCGATCGAACGCTTTACACAACGTGGATGGGGAGGGGAGATCGGCCGCGTTGAGGCCGATCTCCTCGGTTATTTGTGGCATCTCCTTCAGCAGGTCAATCGTCATCCGGTAGGACGTGTCGAGGTAAATCCGGAGACAATGGAGGGAAACGAGCGCGTAGTCAGCGAATCCGCCGCCACCTTCTGGGGCGGCGGATTCGCCTCCGTCGCCAGTAACCCTTTGAGAAATCGGGACAATCTCGCTAGTGAAGCGGGAGATTTGTGTCATGGACATTCGCAGTCTCCCGCTTCAACTCCTTTGATTTAGCGACC
>NZ_JBPEHH010000312.1:0-550 GCF_054177595.1 Haladaptatus ordinarius
TCACCTATGGAAACGCTGCTAACCGAACAAACCACCGCTGGCGACAAAATAATTACGCCGTTCCCGTATCTGCTGTCCTCACAGCCGGTAGGCGGTCGGAACGTGTCTGCGGTGCGGTCGCAGTCGGGCGATAGCAGTTGCTCCCGCTGGCCTCGGCCGGCCACTGAGGGCCGCCGGGTCGGCGGCCCTCAGATCTCCCTCTATGCGGTCACACCAGGTGGATCGTACACTTCTCCCCGATCAAGCATGTGGTAGATCGACACCAGCATCTTCCGAGCTGCTGCTACGATTGCTTTCTGTGAGTTCTTCCGGCTTGCTAACCGGTCATAGAACCGACTCAAATACTCGTCGTTACACGTATGAACCGCGGTGTTAGCTGCTTGCACAAGCAGCCATCTCACACGACCTGATCCACGTTTCGAGATGCTCCCTTCGATCCGCGAGTCGCCTGACTCGCGGATCACCGGGTTCAATCCGACGTAACTGACGACTTCTTTGTCACCGTCAAACCGGTCGATCCCACCTAGCTCCGCGTAGATCGTCAGCGCCG
>NZ_JBPEHH010000313.1:0-550 GCF_054177595.1 Haladaptatus ordinarius
CTGACCGGTTTTCCCGGTCGGAGTGACCCACCCGCTAGCCGTAATCTGTCGAGAGGACAAATGTACGAAAGATTCGTGTTGAGATCGGTGGCTTCGTTGGTATTCTATCAGCTGAGACGAGGACGTTTGCTAACACCCACAAATTGTACAGAGAGACAGCGAACAGAAAGTAGAACAACCGCACCGAGAACGTCGGCGCCGACGTTCTCGGAAGGAAGTCACCGATCTTCCGATACGAGGTTTCAATCCCCCAGCGGCGGCGGAACGCCGCCGCGTACGCTCGTGCTGTCCCGGCATCTACGTCGAGATTCGTCACGAACCAGACGTGGTCGTCCTCCCGTGTTCGATGCGGCACAGCGAACACGGTGACGTCAACCGATGCTGTTGGGGAACGTTTTCGCTGCATCTGGTACGCATCAACGACCGTCTCAGCGCCGGCGCTGAGACGGTCTTTCATCCCCTTACTCGGCCTCGCACGCACGATGTAGTCGACTTCTAGCTGTTCCAACGCCGCGACAACATGAACCTGATAGAAGCCGCGATCCAAGTA
>NZ_JBPEHH010000314.1:0-549 GCF_054177595.1 Haladaptatus ordinarius
ATGTCACACAACTCTCCGTCATCATCTATATCAGGCCGCCAACTATGTGAACCATGCCGCATCTTACAGCCTCGGTTCGTCAGCTGCGGCGTTAGCACTTGTGGGTAAGAGACAGGACTGAAGTCGTGGGCTTGTCAGTGGACTCCCCTTCTAC
This sequence comes from Haladaptatus ordinarius, assembly GCF_054177595.1. Classification (NCBI taxonomy): domain Archaea; kingdom Methanobacteriati; phylum Methanobacteriota; class Halobacteria; order Halobacteriales; family Haladaptataceae; genus Haladaptatus; species Haladaptatus ordinarius. The sequence continues at coordinate 155 of NZ_JBPEHH010000314.1, forward strand.
CGTCGAATCGACGGAAGCGTGGAATTCGCCATTCAGGTTCAGCGTCCCTGACGTTAGCGCACACTGACAGGGTGCGCCTCCACCCAAAGACGTTTGCCTCAAGTGGAGATGTTTCACGAGTTTGCGAGCGATATTCTTGCTCGCGTTGTAATCCGCGTTTAGTTCGTACTCGCAGTTTCGATACACGAACTGGTGTTTCGACCACCTGTTCTCGTGTGTAAACCCGCACGCAGAACACCGCTGAGACGTGTACGAAGGACTCACACTGCTCGACCTCAATGTCGGTAGTTCCCATCGTTCCTGATTACTGACTCGGTTTCTGGGGCGAGACGAGAGTAGCTGGCGCGGATGAGCGAATGATTCAACCAAAGACGGCGGTCTCACTCCAGTGAGAG
>NZ_JBPEHH010000315.1:0-537 GCF_054177595.1 Haladaptatus ordinarius
AAGGCACTCAGGCTTCGCCGGAAGCGTTCCGAGCGTCGGTCGCACTACTTGCACGCAGTCACCAGACACATCGTCTCAGAGTGCGTCGAACAGGGTGTCGGAACGATTGCTGTCGGCAACCTCGAAAGTATCCGTGAAGACGACGAGACTGGCGAGGCTCGAAACTGGGGCGACCATGGCAACGAAGGCTTGCACGGATGGGCGTTCGACCGCTTCACGAACTTGCTCACGTACAAGGCGAAAGCCGAAGGCATCGCTGTGGTCACGGTGAGTGAGCGGGATACGTCGAAGACGTGTTCGTGTTGTGGGCAGAAGCGAGACGCCAACCGTGTGGAGCGTGGCTTGTACGTCTGTCGTGGGTGTGACGCCGTAATGAACGCCGACTCGAATGGCGCGGAGAACATTCGGCGTCGGTTAGACCAAGCACAAAAGGTAACTCTGAATCCCTCTGTGGATAGGAGTAGCGGGCGTGTGGCACGTCCAGTAGTCAACCTGTTCCGTCGTGGAGAACACGACCCGAGTCGTGGACAGGGGACG
>NZ_JBPEHH010000316.1:0-535 GCF_054177595.1 Haladaptatus ordinarius
CGATACCTTCTCGACTCTCCGCAGCGTTCGTAGGGTTCTTCGTCTCGCTTTCGGTGTCCTTCCGGTGTGAGACCGAGCTTTTGCTGCCGCCGTTATCGAGAGAGTGGACAACTAGCGAAAGTGGGCACAGTACAACTACAAGGAATTTTCACCATATGCGAAAGCTGCTGGCAACGGTCGAAGTGTGGCAGCGTTGAAAGTACGGGGTGGTGCCTTTGCTCGGAGTGATGTCCGAAGCGGAAAAACCCTGATTCCGGCGTACTTCTATGGTGCGCGAGGCTGCGTCGGCGACGAGTTCATCAAAGAAAAGGAGCACTCCCCGCTTCTACTCTCAAAACGAGACTACAATAAACGGGATTACGCAGAAGGAGATATTGTCGTGATTATTGGCGGACAAAGCCGGAATTCCCGAATTATCGCTAGATGTCCGTTGTAGCTCAGTAGTCAAAGATTTGAGATGATTTCGTCACAAAACAACTGGATCATGATGCTGATTCAGCTGCTGCCCGGATATATTGGTGATGAACATTCCCTG
>NZ_JBPEHH010000317.1:0-532 GCF_054177595.1 Haladaptatus ordinarius
GTGGAAGCAGGGCTACAACGGTCAAGCAATGGTGGACTGCGACACGCAGGTCATCATCGCTCAGGACATCACTACTGACGCAAACGACAAACAGCAACTCGAGCCGATGCTGGAGAACTGCGAGGAAGTGAACGGCAAGCGCCCGGGGAAGGCGCTTGCCGACGCTGGGTATTGGAGCAAGGCGAACGCGCAGTTAGCGGGTGAGCAGACGGAACTGTTCATCGCCACGACCAAAGACTGGAAGCGACGCAAAGAACTCCGGGAAGCGGATCCGCCACGAGGGCGGATCCCCAAGTGGTACGGGCTGAAAGAACGCATGGAGCGGAAACTCCGGACGAAACGAGGCAGAGCCATCTACCGCAAGCGCAGCCAGAGCGTAGAAGCAGTGTTCGGTCAGCATGTCACCCGCGGCTGCGACCGATTCCTGTTACGTGGGGAGACAGGGGCACGAGCGGAGTGGTCGTTGTTTTCGGCGACGCACAATCTGCTGAAACTGTGGCGGTCCGGCCGGGGGCCGGACGGCCACAAAGTG
>NZ_JBPEHH010000318.1:0-527 GCF_054177595.1 Haladaptatus ordinarius
TCGCTAGATGTCCGTTGTAGCTCAGTAGTCAAAGATTTGAGATGATTTCGTCACAAAACAACTGGATCATGATGCTGATTCAGCTGCTGCCCGGATATATTGGTGATGAACATTCCCTGCCTAAAGGTGGTACTCCTCTGGGGAGTGCTCGCTCGCCCTGCCGTGGGCGGGCGAGCGATTCCCACCGACTTCACGTTCCGTGATGCGTTCCTCCACGAGATTCAACAGCAACTGGATGAAGAACTGGGGCGGCGAGACGAGTACCGAACGAACGGTGTCGGATTGCTGGCAGGGTATGGAGAAGGCATCGGTTGACCACCTCGTTTCCGAAGCGAGGCGGTCCCAAGAGCGATAGCTCTCGTCGGTGGTTGATTTTCGTCTCGATCTTGACAACGATCTACCAGTCACCGGACTACTTTTGGTCAGATACTTGCCGCCTCAGTCGAAAGCACCGTACTCAAGGCTCATCACTGGTGAATAATGACGATTCAATCTGCGTTTTCATCGATAGAGCGGACATCTAGCGA
>NZ_JBPEHH010000319.1:0-501 GCF_054177595.1 Haladaptatus ordinarius
CCGATTCTCTGCCTGTTTATTCCGCCGATTGCTTCCGCTGGGCCTCCGATTCAAGGAATCGTGAGGCCCGTTTGAGATTCGTCCCGATCGCTTTCGCTATCGACGCGTTCTTCACCTTGATTAGCCCCGTGAACCGTGTTTTCTCCCCATCTTGATGATACACCTCATTGATTAATGACTCAGCACCGGCGCGTAAATTCAGAAACTCTTCCTCGGCCGGATCGTCCATCCGCTTCCGACGTTTGGCGAGTTCTACCCGCCGCTCGTAGAAACCGTAGCTGTAGAACTGCTGTTTCTCTTTCACGAAGCAGTTCTCCTTGAGTGGACAGCTGTCACAGAACTCTTTGTCCATTCTCCCCGAGATGCGACCACTCTCCATGTATCGCTGCTCGAATGGTTCGTGTCCGGTAGGACACGTAACCATTCTGTGCTTGTCCCACTCTGCGTCTGCGAGTGACAACGTCTCTTCAGGAGGCGGCTGCCCAGTCAGCCCTGTAAAGT